>JBCCPW010000145.1:0-7765 GCA_039024735.1 Bacteroidota bacterium | reverse complement strand
TTCCGGGTTCCGGGTTCCGGGTTCCGGGTTCCGGGTTCCGGGTTCCGGGTTCCGGGTTCCGGGTTCCGGGTTCCGGGTTCCGGGTTCCGGGTTCCGGGTTCCGGGTTCCGGGTTCCGGGAAGCAAACCGCCTCGGTCGGCTCGCGCCATCCTCGTAGCGCCGGTGGCGCGCCCACCTCATGACCCCCCTCGGTGGCCCACCTCGGCACCGAGGCGGCTCCGTGGTCCGTGGTCCGTGGTCCAAGCAGTGCGACGGGCGCTGCCCCCGCCCGCCCATCAGGACTCTGTTCGAGGCCGCATTTCCCCATTCCCCATCCTCACAGCCCGAGGCGGAGGCGGAGGTGCACCTTCCCCCGCGCGGCCGGGAGGTCCGGGTTGAGCGCGTACGTCAGCGCGACGAGCCCCGCCCCCGTCTCCAACTGCGCGCCCGCCCCGTAGCCGGGGAGCGTCCGCGTCTCGGCGGGATCAGAGGCCAGCGCCGGGCGGCGGACGACCCCGACATCCACAAACGCGAACGCGAACGCGGCGCCGCCGAGGCCCGCGCGGAGTTCCGCGAGCGCGCGCCCCACCGCGTTTCCGACGAACGCGTCCTCGTCGTAGCCACGCAGCGAGGCCGCCCCGCCGAAGCGGAACAACTCGCCCTCGTCGTAGCGGACCGCCTCGGTGGTCTCGCCCCGTTCCGTGAGCAGCACCCGCGCGTCGGCCCCGGCTACCGCGACGAGCCGCCCGGTCACCGGCACGAACACGCGGGCGCTGGCGTCGAGGCGCTGCTGCGCGAGGCGCGTGGGCGCGGCGATGGCGTCCAGCGGATCGCGCGAGCGGATGCCCTGCTCCGCACCCGCGACGAGGCGAAGGCCCCGCCTCGGTGCGAGGCGGGAGTCCACCGAGGTGTACCGGAGCACGAGACCCCCGAACCACGCCGAGGACCGGCGCACGCGCGGCACCCCGCCCTCACCGGTCCTCGCGCCCGCCCGCCCTGGCTGGACCCCCTCGCGCGATCCGGTCACGGCGAGCGTGAGCCCCGGACCGAGGCGGATGCCCGCTTCCGCCTCGACGCGCTGACGGCTGAACGTGGAATCGCGCCCCTCGCCCTCGAAGCCGAGCCCGGCCCGCACCGGGAGCCCGAGCACGAACGGATCCGCGACCGAGGCGGAGAGCCGCGAGGCGAGGCCCGGGCTCCGGTCGAGCGCGAAGGCCAGCGTCCGCCCCCCGCCGAACGGGCTCGCGAGATCCACCCGCGCCGTCCCGACGACCTCGCCTGAGCGCCCGGCCGTCGGCGGGAGGTAGCCCAGCACGGCGTCCACCGCGCCCGGCGGCCCTTCCTCCACCAGCACCTCCACGACCAGCGCGCCGTCGGCGCCGAGCACGACCTCCGGAGCCCCCACCGAGGCGAACGCGCCCGAGTCCAGCAGCGACTGGCGGACCCGCGCCGCCTCGAACCCGACGAGCGGAACGCCCACGGTCAGCCCCGACGCGCGAATCGCGAACGCGTCCGACGTACGCGAGGCGCCCCGAAGCACGACCCGGTCGAGGAGCAGGCGCCGCCCCTCGCGCACGCGAAACACGACCGGCAGCGTGTCGCCTTCGAGCCCCCCCGGCTCCACCGCAAGGCGCGGGTTCGCGAACCCCTCCCCTCGCGCGAGATCACCGAGGCGGGCGAGATCAGCGGTGAGGACGGCGGAGACGGCGGGCTCGCCCTCGCGTGTGCCGAGCACCGCGCGGTACCGGTCGGCCGGAAGCGAATCCGAGACCACCTCCACCCGTCCGAAGACGACGCGGGGACCGGGCGTCACGTGGACGGTCCCCGCCCCGATCGAGTCTACGCGGGCGTAGCGGTAGCCGAGCGCTTCGAGGGCCGCGAGCGCCGCCCCGGCCGCCTCGGTGGAGTCCGCCGTGACCTCGGCGAGCGCATCCGAGCCCGAGCGAACCGCCCACCTCGGTTCTGCCGAGTTCTGCGCCGAGGCGGACGCCCCCGCCAGGATCATCATCGCGAGGAGGACGGTTTCCCGCCCCCGTATCTTCGGGCGGTCCGCCCGTCGCGTCATGATCCGCCGTCTCGCCGTCGTCTGTGCCATCGTGCTGGGGACCGCCCTCGCGGCGGCGGCAACCGAACGCCCGGCCGAGCGCCTTCGTGCCGATCTGCGGGCCGCGGAACCTACCGCGAGCGACACGCTCCGCTACGAGGTCCGCGCGGGTGAGACGCTGATCGTCGCCCTGCCGACGGCCCACGATGGGCGCGAGGTCTCGTACCGGCTGCTGGAGGCGCCCGCGCTTTCGTGGCTCGTGGACCGCTCGTTCATGTGGCGCACGACCCCCAACGAGCGAGGCCGCCTCGCGGTGCAGATCGAGCGCCGCACGATGGACGAGGCCCTGGATGCACTCGTGCTTCTCGTCGATCTCGTCGAGTAATGCCGCGACGGTCGGACCTGGCAGACGCGCTCGTGGGGCGCGTGGAGGAGCGGCACGTCCGTGCGTTCCACGGGCCGTTGGCCGAGTGGTTCGAGCGCCACCGCCGCCCGATGCCGTGGCGCGAGCCCGGCCCGGACGGCCGCCGCGATCCGTACCGCGTCTGGATCTCGGAGGTGATGCTTCAGCAGACCCGCGTCGAGACCGCGCTGCCGTACTTCGAGCGCTTCACGAGCGCCTTCCCGACGGTCCACGCGCTCGCCGAGGCGGACCAGGACGCGGTCCTCAAGAACTGGGAAGGCCTCGGCTACTACTCGCGTGCGCGCAACCTCCATCGCGCGGCACAGGCCATCGTGGCCGAGCACGACGGCCGCTTCCCTGAGACCCGCACCGAGGCGCTCGCGCTCCCGGGCGTCGGGCCGTACACGGCTGCGGCGGTGCTCTCGCTGTCATTTGGCGTCCCGCTCGCCGTGCTGGACGGCAACGTGATCCGCGTGCTCTCGCGCGTCTTCGCCGTGGAGGCGGACACGCGCAAGCCCGCCACGCGCACCGCCCTCCAGTTCGTTGCGGATGCGCTCCTCGACCACGAGCACCCCGGCCGGTTCAACGAGTCCGTGATGGAACTCGGCGCGACGGTCTGCACCCCGCGCTCCCCCGCCTGCGCCGCGTGTCCCCTCCGGAACTCGTGCGCGGCGGTCGCGGGAGGAGACCCCGAGGCCTTCCCGGTGGTGAGCAAGCGCAAGCCCGTGCCGCACAAGACGGTGGCCGTTGGACTCGTGCAAGATGCCCGGGGACGCTACCTCATCCAGCGCCGCCCGGAGGACGCCATGCTGGGCGGCCTCTGGGAGTTTCCCGGCGGGAAGGTGGAGCCGGGCGAAACGCCGCGCGAGGCGTGCCGCCGCGAGGTGGACGAGGAACTCCGCCTCGGTGTGCGTGTGGGCCAGGAGATCGCGCGGGTGGACCACGCCTACTCGCACTTCACCGTCACGCTGCACGCCTTCCAGTGCACGCACGAGTCCGGCGAGCCCCAGCACGAGTCGGGCGAGCCCGTCCGGTGGGTCGCCCCCTCGGAGTTGGACGACTTCGCGTTCCCTCGCGCGAACCGCAAGATCCTGGAGGCCATCGCCGAGGCGGAGCGCCAGCCCGGGCTGTTCTGATTCCGTCCGCCTCGGCACGGATACCGTCTCCGACGATGTCCTGTGCACCGAGGCGGACACCCGACCGCCGACCACAGACGGCCGACCGCCGCTGCGCCTCGTCGGTGGTCCCGGGTCGGCCGTCAGCAACCGTTCGGGACACAGGCCGTGCCCAACGTGTTCAGCGAACCGGTATCAGGCGAAGGGAGCCACGGAACCGTATGGCGCGTAAACTCCGGCATGGAGATCCCCTTCGAACTCATTTGGCTCGTCCTTCTGGCGGCGTACTACGTGCTCAGCGCGATGCGGCGAGGCCAGAGGAAAAAGAAGCAACAGACGCAAGGCCAGCCCCGCGTCACCGAGGCGGGCGAAGCCAAGGGCCCCACCCCGTTCGAGGAGTTCATGCGGCAGATGGAGGAGGCCATGCGCGAGGCCTCCGGCGAACCGCGACCCACCGGCGACCGCGAGCCGGTGGACCCCGTCCGCACCGAGGCGGTGGCTCCTGCGCCCGTCTCGGTCCCGTCCCCACCACCGCCTCGGCCCGTCTCCGAGTTCCGCGATGTCGGCTCGTTCAGTGCCGAGACGTCCTTCGAGAGTTCCCGCACGTCGGCTCATGAGCGCCACGGCTTCGGCCTCGATCAGCCGTTCTCCGAGGAACGCTTCGAGCAGTTGGCCCGGGGGCTCGACGAGACCGAGCACCGCCATCCATCGCTCGCGCCCCCCTCGCGGCGCCGCGTGGACCGGGCCGATATCTGGCGGGACAGGCTCCAGGATCCCAAGAAGGCACAGGAGGCCCTCGTGCTGAAAGAGATTTTCTCGGGTCCCTGGTCGCCTCGGCGCCCACGCCGCCTGCACGACTAAAAAAAACGGGCGGCCTCCGAAGAGACCGCCCGCACGGAAATCTGCCCGCCTCGGTGCCGAGGCGGACGACGACGGATCAGACCTCGTAGTCGTCCGCGTTGGCGCCCTTCTTGAAAATGGCCGCGCCAATCGCGCCGCCGATGGCACCGACGACTGCGCCGATCACGAGCCCGATCACGAGACCCATGACCGGGTTCGAGAACGCCTCGACCATCGTCATCGCCTGCTCGATCTGCTCCGGGCTCATGCCCTGCTGCTCGTAGATCTCACGCGCGGCCTCCACGGGGTCTGGGAACACACCGATGGAGATCAGGAGGCGCTGGAGCAAGCCCCCCACAACGGCTCCGAGGGCGCCAACGGCCGCACCAAGACCTGCCCCTTGTCCGGCTGGGATTGTGAGGCTGAACGTGCTCGTGTAGTGCCAGACGGCCACCATGGGCGCCGCGAGGGCCACAAGGCAGCCCGCGCATCCCGCGATGGTCTGACCTGCTGTCCCCGCGTTGTACGCGACGAAGCCGAGGACGAGGCTGAGGATCACGGAAACGGCGACGCCGATCCCGATGGATTGTGTCTTCGAAGGCATGTGACTAGGTGTGGGTGAGGGTGAGAGAACGATCGGGCGGCGCGAGGAACGCCCGTCCGATGAGGAGTCCCGCCGTCGCACCGAGGAGGGTGCCCGTCAGGACGCGCGAGACCATGGTGTTGGCCCAGAGACCCGTCGCGCCGAGCGCCCAATCCACGGTCACCGGGATCAGCGCGATGAGCAACAGAGCCACCGCCCGGCGCCGAGGGGGCACGCGCCGCAGCACGACCCGCCCCACCTCGGTACCGAGGCGGACGAGGAACGGCGCCGCGAGCAGGCCGAGGACCGCCCCCCCGAAGATGCCCGTGCAGCGATGGCACAGCGCCACCTGGACGCCCCCCACAGCAAACGACCGCTCCGGGATCTGATGACACACGAACGAGAACCCGTGCATCAGCCCCATCCGGGCCACACCGTCCACAAACGGCGGGACGAACGCCAGCGCGACCACCGCCGCCACGAGCGGCGTGAACCACATCCAGCCCGGCGTGGGCGGCAGCAGGCGGGGCGGCATCCGGGACATACGGTGAAGCTACGGGGCTCCTGAGCCGAGGATTCAGGTTCCTTAACGCATCTTTCGCCGCCTCGGTGGATCAGGTGGAAGGGGTTCCGCGTGTAGCTTTGGCACTCGGCACCGAAGAGTGCTAATCCTCTAGACCCTTTCCCAACCCCATCGCACCGACATGGCCAGCATTCAGCCGCTCGCCGACCGCGTGGTCGTTCAGCCTCAGGCCGCTGAGGAGCAGACCGCCAGCGGGCTCTACATCCCCGACACCGCCAAGGAGAAGCCGCAGCGCGGCACCGTGGTCGCAGTCGGCCCCGGCAAAGTCGAGAACGGCACCAAGATCGACATGACCGTCTCCGAGGGCGACACCGTCCTCTACGGCAAGTACGCCGGGACCGAGATCGCGCTCGACGGTGAGGACGTCCTCATCATGCGCGAGTCCGACATCCTCGGCATCGTCAGCTAATACCGGTACGGGATCCGAGAGACCGGGTACGCCCGGCCTCCCACTTCCACCTCCCCAGTACCCAAGAACCCAGTACCTGAACACAATGGCTAAGCAGATTCATTTCGACGCCGAGGCACGCGACACGCTCAAGAGTGGCGTGGACGCCCTCGCCAACGCCGTCAAGGTGACCCTCGGCCCCAAGGGCCGCAACGTCATCATCGAGAAGAAGTTCGGCGCCCCGACCGTCACCAAGGACGGCGTGACCGTCGCCAAGGAGATCGAGCTCGAAGACAAGGTCGCCAACGTCGGCGCGCAGATGGTCAAGGAGGTCGCCTCCAAGACCTCGGACGTGGCCGGTGACGGCACAACCACCGCGACCGTCCTCGCGCAGGCGATCTACAACCAGGGTCTCCGCTCCGTCATGAGCGGCGCCAACTCGATGGACATCAAGCGCGGCATCGACAAGGCCACGCAGGCCGTCGTCGGCAGCCTCCAGGGCCTCTCCCGCGAGGTCGGCGGCAAGGACGAGATCGCGCAGGTCGGCTCCATCTCCGCCAACAACGACAACGAGATCGGTAACCTCATCGCCGAGGCGATGGAGAAGGTCGGCCAGGACGGCGTCATCACCGTTGAGGAGGCCAAGGGCACCGAGACGACGCTCGACACCGTGGACGGCATGCAGTTCGACCGCGGCTACCTCTCGCCCTACTTCGTGACCGACCCGGACAACATGGAGGTCGTGCTGGAGGACGCGCTCGTCCTCATCCACGACAAGAAGATCTCCACGATGAAGGACCTCCTCCCGGCACTGGAGAAGGTGGCCCAGTTGGGCGCGCCGCTCCTGATCGTCGCGGAGGACGTGGACGGCGAGGCCCTCGCGACGCTCGTCGTGAACAAGCTCCGGGGCACGCTCCGCGTGGCGGCCGTCAAGGCCCCCGGCTTCGGCGACCGCCGCAAGGCCATGCTGGAGGACATCGCGGTGCTCACCGGCGGCACGGTCATCTCCGAGGAGAAGGGCTACAAGCTGGAGAACGTCACCCCGGACGCCCTCGGCCGCGCCAAGCGCGTCGTGATCTCCAAGGACAACACGACCGTCGTGGACGGCGCGGGGTCCCAGGATGGCATCTCGGCACGGATCAACCAGATCCGCGCGCAGATGGAGACCACCACCTCGGACTACGACCGCGAGAAGCTCCAGGAGCGCCTCGCGAAGCTCTCCGGCGGTGTGGCCGTCCTGAAGATCGGCGCCGCGACCGAGCCCGAGATGAAGGAGAAGAAGGCCCGCGTCGAGGACGCGCTCCACGCGACCCGTGCGGCCGTCGAGGAGGGCATCGTGCCCGGCGGTGGCGTCGCGCTCGTGCGTGCGCTCCCGGCGCTTGACTCCGTGGACGTGGAGAACGAGGACCAGCAGATCGGCGTCGAGATCGTGCGCCGTGCGCTGGAGCAGCCGCTCCGCACCATCGTGAACAACGCGGGCCTCGAGGGCTCCGTGGTGGTTCAGAAGGTGAAGGAGGGCGCCGATGACTTCGGCTTCAACGCCCGCACGGAGGAGTACGGCAACCTCCTCGGCATGGGCGTCGTGGACCCGACGAAGGTCACGCGCACCGCGCTGGAGAACGCCGCCTCGGTGGCCGGTCTCCTGCTCACGACGGAGGCCGTCATCTCCGACAAGCCGGAGCCGGAGGCCGCCATGCCCGCCGGTGCGCCCGACATGGGCGGCATGGGCGGCGGCATGGGCTTCTAAGCCTCGCCTCTGCTGGCTCAGCCAGCGCTCGGCTCTCTGAGCAGCGGGCGGCTTCCTTCGGGAGGCCGCCCGTTTTCTGTTTC
>JBCCPW010000144.1:0-7780 GCA_039024735.1 Bacteroidota bacterium | reverse complement strand
GGGCATGCACATGGAGTCGCGATGGGAGCGGGTGCGAGGCTACGGGGATCCCTCGCCGCCCTCAACCCAGGCGTGGCCAACGGCCCTCGGCGACACGCGAACGGTACCGAGAGCGGCCTTGATGGCACCGCCTCGCGCGTCTGCCCCCAATGCGAACCGCGCGAGTTAGATCGGCAAAGCGGGGGTGTCTATCGAGACGCGGTCCCCCCGACTGGACATGTCGTTGCCACCCCCCACCGTCCACGAGCCACCCGATGCCGCCCTCGCGGACATCCCCGAGGCGGTGATCCAGGACGCCTGGGCGCGACGCCTCTACGATCCGGCGGGACTGCGGACCACCACCGGCGACCCGGTCGAGGTGCTGGATCCCGGGACGCTCAACACCGGCTCCGGCCCCGACTTCTCCGGCGCCTCGATCCGCCTCGGTGCCGCCCCCGATGACCTGCTGTGGGCGGGCGACGTGGAGATCCACCGCACGAGCGCCGAGTGGAACGCCCACCGCCACGGCGAGGACCCGGCGTACGACCGCGTGATCCTCCACGTCATCGTCTCGCCGGACCGCGAGACGGGGCACCTCACCCGCTCCGACGGGACACGGCTTCCCGAACTCGTTCTGCGCCCGCACCTCGACCGCTCCCTTCGCGCGCTCGTGCACGACTTTTACGTTCGGGGGCCACAGCCTCCGCCGTACGCCGAGCGGGAATGGCGCGAGGTCCCCGCCGACGTGCGCCAGGCGTGGATGCGCCGCCTCGGTGTGGAGCGGCTGCATCACCGGGCAGCCCGCCTCGGGCACGCCTTCGGGCGGACGCCCGACCTGGACCGCCTGCTGACGAGCCGCGTGTTTCGCGCCCTCGGCTACGCGCCCAACGCCGACGCGATGGAACGCCTCGCCTCGCGCCTCCCGCTGCCCCTCATCCGCTCCCTGGACGACCCCGCCGACATCCACGCCCTCCTCCTCGGCCTCGCGGGGCTCGCCGATCGCCGCCTCTTCCCCGACGACCCCACCGAGCGCTTCGACCGCCTCGCCGAAACGCACGACCTCCCGCCCCCGATGGCACCCGCGGCGTGGCGTCACGGCGGTCGCCCTGCCAACGCGCCGCGCCGTCGGCTCGCCCAGGCGGCAGCGTTCCTCTCCGCCAGTGACACCGAGGCGGGCCTCCTCCGCCGCGACCCGCTCGGTCGTCTTCGCGCGGCCCTCGGCACGCCGGAGCCCCTGCGGTCTGTCCGCGCGATGCTCCGGCAGAGCGTCGTCCCGGGCGTGCGCGGACTCGGACGCGAGCGGGCCGACGCCGTGCTGACCAACGCCGTCCTGCCCACGCTCTTCCTGGATGCAGAGATGCGCGAGGACCTCGGGGCCTCGTCTCGCGTGCTGGCGGTGCTGGACGCCCTCCCGCCCGAGAATGACCGGATCACCCGCGCCTTCACCGAGGCGGGACTGGAGGCCGCCACCCGGCTGGAGTCGCAGGGCCTCCACCACCTCGCCGAGACCTACCGCTCGGGGCACGCTCAGGCCGGGCCTCCTCGCGCAAGGCCCGACGAGACCGCGTGAAGACGCACTCCAGAAGCGAAACGAGCAACAACCGAGAGCAGCGCGAGTACGAGCTTTCACTCCCGGCTGAAAGTTTCGGATGCCTGCCACCCTCGCCCCTCCCTCGCGTCGCGCTGACTCTCCCCGCCTCGGTGGCGACCTGAAGACCGTCGCGCCGGTCTCGCTGAAGGACCTTCGGGTGCCCGTGGCCGAGGACCTGGCCGTCTTCCGCCAGCACTTCCGCGAGGCCATGCGCGCCCGGGGCACGCTGCTGGACCGCGTCACGCAGTACGTGCTCCGCCGGAAGGGCAAGGAGATCCGCCCGACGCTTGTGCTGCTTTCGGCCGAGATGTGCGGGGGCGTCCGCGAGGAGAGTTACACCGCCGCCGCCCTCGTGGAACTGCTCCACACCGCCACACTCGTCCACGACGACGTGGTGGATGAGGCCGACCTCCGCCGAGGCGCCTTCACCCTCCACAAGGTGTGGACGAACAAGGTCGCCGTCCTCTTCGGCGACTACCTCCTCTCGCGCGGACTCCTCCTCGCGCTGGACCGCCGCCAGTATGGTCTGCTCCACACCATGTCTGACGCCGTCCGGCGGATGAGCGAGGGCGAGTTGCTCCAGATCGAGACCGCACGTAAGCAGGACATCACCGAGGCGACCTACTTCCAGATCATCGGCGACAAGACGGGCTCGCTCATCGCCGCGTGCCTCGCCTCCGGCGCCGAGAGCGCGGGCGCCGACGCCGCCACGACCGATCAGGTCCGAGACCTCGGCGAGAAGCTCGGGCTCGCCTTCCAGATCCGCGACGACCTCTTCGACTACGACGCGGCCGACACCGGCAAGCCGGTCGGGCTCGATCTCCAGGATCGCAAGATGACGCTCCCGCTCATCCTCGCGTTGGATCTCGCCTCGGACGCCGACGCCAAGCGGATCCGCGGGATCGTCCGCAAGCGCAAGAAGACGCCTGCGAAGATCCGCGAGGTGGTGCAGTGGGTCCACGAGACGGGCGGCGTTGCAGCCGCGCGCGAGCGGATGGAGCGCCTCGCCGGGGAGGCTGCCGACGGCTTCCGCCAGTTCCCGCCCAGCGACGCGCGCGATGCCCTCATCGGGCTGTGCGCCTACGTGGTCGCGCGGAAGACGTGAGCCCGGCGCGCCCGCCTCGGTACCGAGGCGGGGCCTCCTCGTCACTTCGGCCCGACCCATTGCCTGGGGTTCGGTAGGTTTCAGCGCCCCGCCTCCCCTCGCGTGACGATCCACCTGCTCGGTACCGGCGCGTCCGTCTCGGACATCGACCGCACGACGACCATGCTCGCCTTCGAAGAGGACGGGCGCTTCTTCCTCGTGGACTGCGGTGCAGACGCCACCCGCGAGTTGGCCCGTGCCGGGCTCGACCCGACGCAGGTCGCCGCGGTCGTCCTCACGCACGAGCACCCCGATCACATCTCGGGCTACGCGCTCCTCGTGGAGAAGCTGTGGCTGCTGGGCCGCCGCGAGCCGATCCCTTTCTACGGGCCCGAGAGTGCCCTCCGCGTCGCGAGGACATGCTTCACGGCGTTCGCCACCGACCGGTGGGAGGGCCTACCGTCGCGGTCGCATCACGTCGTGGACGAGCGCGAGGGCGTCTTGGTCTTTGAGGACGAGACCTTCCGCGTGACCGCCGCCCCGGTGGACCATCCCGTCCCGACCATCGGGCTGCGCGTGGAGACGGCCAGCGGTGCCATCGCGGCGTACTCTGCCGACACAGCCCACACCGACGTGGTGACGCGGCTCGCAACAGGAGCGAGCGTGCTCGTCCACGAGGCCACCGGCCACATGCCGGGCGTCCACGCCTCGGCCGAGGAGGCCGCGCAGACCGCTGCCGAGGCGGGGGTGGATCGCCTCGTGCTGGTCCACATTCCGGTCGGCGCCACCGACGAAGGACTTACCGAGGCGCGCGCGATCTTCCCGTACACCGACTGGGGCACGGACGGGCAAGCGATCTATGTCGGGGCCTCGGAGCCGCCCCCGAGGGAGCCGATCTCGATCTGATCCCTCCCGCCTCGGTGCCGAGGCGGAGGGGTGTGGCGGATGTCAATTGTTGACATCGCGACACAAATCGCTCTATCCTGACGTGTCCACCGCCCCCGCCATGAACGTCTCCCTCCCGCCCCAACTCGACGCGTACGTCCGCGATCTCGTCCGCGAGGGCGATTACGGGTCTGCCTCAGAGGTCGTCCGGGAGGGCCTGCGGCTGCTCAAGCGCAAGCGGGCACGCGACGAGAAACTCGCCGAGTTGCGCGATTTGATTCGGGAAGGGCTCGAAAGTGGAACCGCCCAGCCGGTTTCACGCGAGGAGATGAAAGCCCTGGTCCGGGACCGCATCGCGGAGCGGCGAGCACACGCGGGGGGAGACGGCGCCGCAACGGGCTGAGGTGCATCAAGTCGATCTGCTACCTCAAGCCATCGATGACGTGGTGGACCTGTGCGACTACGCACTGGGTCATAGCGAGGCCGCCAGGGAGCGATTCGTGGACGATCTCTACGACCGGTTTGACCAGATCGCGGAGTTCCCGGGGATGGGTCGCTCGCGCGAGGAACTGGCCCAACGCATGAGGAGCTTTGCTGTGAACCGGCACCGCGTTCTCATCTACTACCTCTACCCGGAGCACGAGGACGGCATCCTGTACATCGCTCGCGTTCTCCGTCAGGAGCGCGACGTGGGTCCGGACGACTTCTCGTGATCCCTCCCGCCTCGGTACCGAGACGGAGGCCGTCAGCGAACCGTCACGCGGTCCGGCACGATGAAGGAGTCGGGGTACTCGCGCCGGACGAACGTGAGCGCGGCGTCCGCCTCGTTCTGGAACTCGAAGGCGCCGACCCGCACGCGGTAGTGCGGCTGCACGTACGCCACGACGACCTCCAGGCGCTCGGGCGCGCCAGCCTGGCTCTGTGCGTCCTCCCACCACGAGACCACCGCGCTGCGGATGCGCTCGGCCGTCTGCCGGTCCTCGCTGCGGCCGACCTGGATGCGGAAGCCGTCCACCTCGCGGGGCTGCTGCTCCGCCGTCGGGCCCGAGGCGGAACCGGGGACGGTCACCGTGCCCTGCATCGTGCGCGGCGGGACATCGTGCGCGACGGCCCGCTGCTCGGGCGGCGTGGCCGTGTACCCCGCCGCGTCGAACGTCTCGTAGGCCGGGTAGGTCTGGACGACGACCGGGTCCGTTCCGGGACCGTCGGTGGGATCGTCGGTGGCAGCGCCGGAGCCGGAGCAGGCCGCGAGGGCGGGGAGCACCGCCAGAACGGCGGCGAGACGAAGGAGACGCATGGGGAGTGGGGAAGCCGACGCGGTCAGTACGCGGCGTCGGAGGTGAGCCCGCTCAAAATAGCGACCCCGGCGCTCGCGCCCAGCCGCGTCGCGCCCGCCTCCACCATCGCGTAGGCGTCTTCTGCCGAGCGGACCCCGCCGGAGGCCTTCACGCCCATGCTCGCGCCCACCACACGCCGCATCAGGGCCACGTCCTGCGGGCTCGCGCCGCCCGAGGCGAACCCGGTTGAGGTCTTGACGAAGTCGGCGCCCGCGTTCTGCGCGAGGACGCACGCGATGACCTTCTCCTCGTCCGTGAGGAGCGCGGTTTCGAGAATGACCTTGACCGTCCGGCCGCTCGCGGCGGCCACCACGGACCGGATGTCCTCTTCCACGAGCGCGTACTGCTCGCTTTTGAGCCGCCCGATGGCGAGCACCATGTCGATCTCCTCGGCGCCATCGCGGACGGCCTGATCAGTCTCGAACGCCTTGACGGGCGTGCGGAAGGCCCCGTGCGGAAAGCCGACGACCGTGCACACCTTGCTCGGCTGCCCCGCCAGTTCCTCGGCCGCGACGGGCACCCAGACCGGGCTCACGCACACGCTCGCGAAGCAGAACTCGCGCGCCTCGGTGCAGAGGGCACGGATCTGCGCCTCGGTGGTCTCGGGCTTGAGCACCGTGTGGTCGATGAGGCGCGCGAGGGGCGGCGCGAGGCGGCACGCGTCGTTGTCGCCGGTGTGGTCCGCGCGAAGGCCAAAGCGGCTCGCGCCGACGCCCAGCATCGTTTCGAGGGCTTCGCCGAGCGGGGTTCGCGCGGAGGACGCAGGCCCGGCCGGACCGTCCCCGGCGAGCCGGGCGATGAGGGCGTCTTTCTGGGCGTCGGTCACGGGCAAAGCGAAGAAGGCAGCGCCCGATGGTACCGCCATCCGGCCCATCCGACCGCGCCTCTCGGGGGACACTTCCCGCCTCGGCGCCGTTGCGTTAGCACCGAGGCGGGAACAGTCGGCCTCAGCCGAGGCCGGAGATCGTCTGCTGGACGGCCTCCAGGTTGGGCATCTTGCCCGCGTTGTCGAGGACCTCGGCGTAGCGGACGGTCCCGTCGGTACCGATCACGAACGCGGCGCGCTTCGCGATGCGATCGAGCTTCATCGGCGTGAAGTCGTTGGCGTACTTGGCGCCGTAGGCGGCCGAGACCTCGCCCTCGTGGTCGGAGACGAGGCGGAACGGGAACTCGTGGACCTTCTTGAACTCGGCCAGCGCGAACGGCGAGTCCGTGGAAATGCCCACGACCTGGGCGCCGCCGTAGCTGTCCATGTCGTTGCCGACGGTGTTGAGTTCGTCGGTGCAGACGCTCGTGAAGGCGCCGGGGAAGAAGAGGAGGAGGACGGGGCCGTCGCCGAGGGCGTCGGTCAGCGTGAAGGGCTGGGTGTCGCTGTCGTGGAGGGTGAAGTCGGGGGCGGCGTCGCCGGTCTGGAGAGGCATGAGAGCGGGTTGGGAGAGTGAGCGGCGCCAACGCTCTCCCGGCGATGGAGTTCGGACGACCCGCCTCGGTACCGAGGCGGACCGGATCAACCCCCGAACCGGATCGTCCGGATCGGCTCGATGCGCGCCGCCGCCCGCGCCGGGAGGTACGCCGCGAGCGTGCACAGCACCACGGCCAGCACTGCCACCCACACGAAGTCCAGCATCCGCAACTCCACCGGCGCCGAGTCCAGGTAGTACGCCTCCTGCGGGAGCGGGATGAACCCGAAGCGCCCCTGCGCCCATCCGAAGAGCAAGGCCAGCCCCGCGCCGATAGCCGCCCCCGTCGTGCCCACGAGCGCACCGAGGAGGAGAAACAGCCGCCGCACGCTCGCCCGGCTGGCGCCCATCGCGAGGACCGTCCCGATCTCGCGCGTCTTCTCCAGCACCACCATCAGCAGCGTCCCGATGATGTTGAACGCCGCCACGATGACGAGGATGGAGATCACCAGCGGCACGATGCTCTTCTGGAGGTCCACCCAGGCGAAGAGGCCCCGGTAGACCTCGTAGACACTCCGCGCGAAGACCGGCGGCCCGAGAAGTGTCACGAGCGCCTCGGCCGTCTCCGGGCTCCGCGCGATGTCGTCCAAGGTCACATCGAGGCGGGTCACCTGGCCGGGGGCATAGCCGAGGAGGGCACGCGTCGCCTCGATGTCGGCGTAGACGAATCGCTCGTCGAAGTCGGCGAGGCCGGTCTCGTAGATCCCCGCCACGCGGAACCTCCGCACCTTCGGGCGCGAGCCGAACGCGCTGCTCTGCTGGGCCGTCCGCGTCGCGAAGACGGTCACGCTCTCCCCCACCGCCACGCCGACCAGGTCCGCGAGCCGGGCGCCGAGCACCACCCCGCTCCGGCCTTCGGCGTCCTCCGCGAGGTCGAACGATCCGACGGTGGTGCGCTCCTGTACGAAGGGCTGTCCGTCCGGCGGCGTGCCCCAGAGCAAGACGCCCTCGATGGCAGGCCGCGCCTCCTCGCCATCGACGGACGCCGGGCGGGCGCGGAGCAACGCGAAGTCCAGCACGACCGGCGTCACGCGCTCCACGCCCTCCACCTCGGTGATCTTTTGGGCGAGGCCGCCGGCGTCTTCGAGGGGGTCGCCGAGGTAGCTGTCTACCTGCACGTGCTGCCCGAACCCGACGATCTTGGACTCGATCTCGCGCTCGAAGCCCCGCACGATCATCATCGCGAGGAGCAACGCGCCCACCCCCACAGCCACCCCGCCGATGGCCGCCACGGTCACGAAGCGGAGAAAGGCGCGGCGCTCGTTCCGCCCGCGCGCGCCACGGAAGTAGCGGAAAGCGAGGGTGCGCTCGAAGGGGGCGATCACGGGTGGGTACTGGGTACTGGGTACTGAAGATCGTGCCGCCTCGCGCCCTCGTGCCCGCCTCGGTGCTGAGGGTTCCGGGTTCCGGGTTCCGGGTTCCGGGTTCCGGGTTCCGGGTTCCG
>JBCCPW010000143.1:0-7804 GCA_039024735.1 Bacteroidota bacterium | reverse complement strand
TGGCCGCGAGCGCCCACCCGCCGTCGGCGCGCTCGAAGACATAGGCGGCACCCGCATTGTCGGCGGTGTCGTCGTCCTGGTAGGCCCCCACGACGGCCCGGTCTCCCGAGACGGCGACGGCGTATCCGAAGGCGTCGCCGTCCGCGAGTGGCGGCACCGTGGCCGGTGCGGGATTCGTGAATCGTTCGTCCTCCGCGAGCACCCGGGCAGCGGCCCGCGCGAGCGGAGTGTCCGTCGTCAGGGTCGCTTCGGCTCCTGGCGCGACCGGCGGCCCTCCGCGGAGCGACTGGGCCGAGGCGGCGAAAGAAAGGGCAGAAAACGCGAGGAGGAGCGCCAGACGCATAAAACGAACCGTGTCGGGAGTCCCGGCAACGTTCCGCCAGGGCTGGAACGTACCTCAGGATCGAGCGGGGGCGACGGCGCTCGGGCCGGGGAAGCGAGGGAGGCTACGGATGCGCGCGCCCTCGCGCCACCCCCATCCGGTCCCCCCGTCCCGCCTCGGTGCCGCTGCGGTTCGTTTCCAGACACCCACCGAGGCGGACGGGTGCGCTCGCGAGGTCTCGCCGCGAGGCGCCCTGTCTCCTCCCTGGTGTCGTCCGGCGGTCTACCGCGAGATGGTCACCGGCAGCGTCGTCGTCTCGCCGTCCGCGACGGCCCGCACGAGGTACACGCCCGGTGCCGCTTCGGCGCCCCACGCGAGGGCGTGGGTGCCCGCCGCGAGCGGTCCGGTGTGGAGCGTCGCGACCCGGCGTCCGCGCGTGTCGTAGACGGCGACGGTCGCCTCGGTGGCGCGGAGCATCAGCAGCGAGAGCCCGACCGGCCCCGAGGCGGGATTCGGCGCCGCGCCTAGCGTGAGTGTCGACTCGCGTGCGGAAGGCGCCGTCGCGACGGCCGAGGAGGTGAGCATCGGCACGAGCCGGAGCCGCCCAATGGGGCCGAAGTCGCGGGCGGCCATCGTGTCGAGATCGAACGAGACGAGGCGGCCGTTCCGGTTGAGCAGCAGGCGGTCGCCGACGGCATCGAAGAACACGATCCCGAACGAGGCGATGTAGAGGTCGCCCTCCACTGCTCCTGAGCCGCCGTTGATCGTGGCGCGGCCGAAGACCGAGACCGTGTCCGCGGGCGCGTCCGTGCCGCCCGCGAGGGGCTGGCGGAGCAGGCGGGCCGTGTAGGTGCGCAGAGCGGGCGAGCCGGTCATCTCGCGCTCGGTCCGGTAGAGCCACGTGCCGTCCGTCCCGATGACCTCGGGGAGTTCGAGTCCCTCGGTGCCCTCCGTAATGGCGCCCGTCGTGAGATCCACGCGCACGAGGCGGCCGTTGCGGATCGTGTGGAGGTCGGTGCCCGAGGCGATGGCAGGGCCTGTGACGGTCGAGAACGTGTCGCCGCCCTCCGGGAATCCTCCGCCGAAGCGATACTCGCCGACCTGCGCGAGGTGCGTCGTGTCCTGCGTCAGCGGGTCGTAGGCGACGAGGTAGTTGCGGATCTGGTAGGTGTCCTCGTTCTGGTCCCGGTTGTTTCGCGAGGCGAGAGCGTAGAGCACTCCGCGCGATGCGTCGAAGCCTCCCAACTGGACGATCTCGCCCGCGCTGGCCTGTTCGGTCACATCGCCCGTGGCGAGGTCGATGGACGTGAAGCGTCCGTTTCGGACCAGGAAGGCGCGATCTCCGGCCGCGTCCAGCACCACCGAGCCGACCGTCGCGATGAACAGGTCTGACGGCGTGCCGATGGCTGCGACGGTCGTCGTGTCTCCCGAGGCGGAGATGGTCACCACCTCGTTCGGGCAACAACTCGTCAGGCCGACGAGGCTCTGAGCGTAAACGGGCGCGGCGAAGAGGAGAAGGGCGGCGAGGAGAGGAGCCAGGCGCATGGCGAGAGAGGGGAAGATGCCGGACCTACCCGCGAGCGGCGGACAAGACCCAGCCGGTGCCAGAGAAACGTGCACGTCCAAGGACGGGGACCGGGGATCCCGCCGCAAGTGGCCGAAGGTGCCGTTTGTGCTGGGCTCTGGCAGGTGCTCCGGCGTGTGATGTATCCCGCCTCGGTGAGGCTCCGGACGCACCGAGGCGGGACGACGGCTACTGGCCGGTGGGGGCGGACGCGGTGCGTTGAGGGGGCGTCTGCCCCTCCGGGAAGAACTCCAGCGCGGCGCTGTTCATGCAGTAGCGCAGGCCGGTCGGCTTGGGGCCGTCCGGGAAGACGTGCCCGAGGTGGCCGTCGCATCGCGCGCACCGCGTCTCGATGCGGCGCATGAAGAACGACGTGTCCTCCAGTTCGCGGATGTGGTCCGGGTGGACGGGCTGGAAGAAGCTCGGCCAACCCGTCCCGCTCTCGAACTTGCTTCCGCTCTCGAAGAGCGGAAGTCCGCAGAGGTTGCAGGCGTAGGTCCCCTTGTCTTTGGTGTGGAGGAGGAGGCCGCAGCCGGGTCTCTCGGTGCCGTGATCCAGGAGAATGCGGCGCTCCTCGGCGTCGAGCCCGGCGGCGTCGGCGGCGCGCTCGCGGGCTTCGCCGCGAAGGGGCGTCAGGTCGTACGTGGAGTCCTGGGTGTCGGGGGGGCGTCGGAGCATCGTCGGGTGGGAGTTTGGTCTTGAGACGAGCGGGTGCGAGCGCGAGATCCCGCCTCGGCACCGAGGCGGACGGACTCGCGCGGTTTTCGGTTGCTCCGGCGGCGGGCCTCGGACAGCTTGCGGCGTCCCTCCGCTCCTCGCGCCGTGAGCTCGCTCGACGCCTACGACTTCCACCTCCCCGATGCGCAGATCGCGCAGCGCCCCGCCGAGCGCCGCGACGCGTCTCGGATGCTCGTGCTCCATCGCGAGACGGGCGCCATCGGGGACCGGCGGGTCACGGACCTTCCCGGGTATCTCCATCCCCAGGACGCCCTCGTCGTCAACGACACGCGCGTGATGGCAGCGCGCCTCGTGGGTCAGCGCCCGACCGGCGGGCGCGCGGAGGTCTTCCTCGTCGAGCGCGTGGCCGAGGCGACGTGGCGAACGCTGGTGCGGCCGGGTCGGAAGCTCCGCGAGGGCGCGACGGTCCGCCTCGGTGGCGGCATCGAGGCGGAGGTGATTGGTGTGGAGCCGGACGGGAAGCGGCGCGTGCGGTTCACGCGCAACGGGGCGCCCTTCGCGAACGAGACCGAGGAACGCGAGGCGCTGGACGCCGCCGGTCAGCTTCCGCTCCCGCCCTACATCGAGCGACCGGCCGACCGGGCCGACCGCGAGCGGTACCAGACCGTCTACGCCCGCGAGTCTGGGGCGGTCGCCGCGCCGACTGCCGGGCTTCACTTCACGCCCGCCCTCTTCGAGGCCATCCACGCGCGAGGCGTGGCGCAGGTCGCGCTCACGCTGCACGTCGGCTACGGGACGTTCGAGCCGGTCAAGGTGGACGACCTGCGCGACCATCGGGTCGCGGCGGAGCGCATCACGGTCTCGCGCGAGGCGGCCGACACGCTCAACGCGCGCCGGGCAGCCGGAGGCCGGACCGTGGCCGTCGGCACGACGAGCACGCGGGCACTGGAGACGAGCGTGGACGCCTCGGGTGTCTTCCATCCCGTGAACGGCCCCACGGACCTGACCGTCACGCCGGGCTATCGCTTCCGCGCGGTGGACGTGCTGTTGACCAACTTCCACCTCCCGAAGTCGTCGTTGCTGGTGCTGACCGCCACATTCGGCGGGCGCGAGGCGGTGCTGCGGGCCTACCGCCACGCCGTCGAGGAGGGCTATCGGTTCTACTCCTACGGCGACTGCATGCTGATCCTCTGACCGTGCCCGCCTCGGTGGGTCCGCCTCGGTCCTGCCGTGAAGGCACCGAGGCGAGCGCACCCGGAGAACCAGGGCAGGGGAGAGGTGCGTAGACCCCCCGCACTTCCCTCGGCCCCATGACGATCACCTACTTCGGTCACTCCGCCATCCAGGCCGAGACCGACGGCCCCACGCTCCTCTTCGACCCCCACCTCTCGGGCAACCCCCACACCGAGGCGGACCCCGCGAGCCTCTCGCCCGACGTGGTTCTGCTCACGCACGCCCACTTCGACCACTACGGCGACACCGAGGCGATCCTCCAGAACACAGGCTCGCTGCTCATCGCGCAGTTCGAGATCATGGTCTACGTGCAGCAGCAGATCGAGCACGAGACGTTCCAACCCATGAACACGGGCGGCACGGCGACCTTCGACTGGGGCCGCGTGACGAACACCCACGCGCGCCACTCGTCGTCGTTCGCGGACGGGACGTACGGCGGCCTCGCGGGCGGCTTCGTGGTCGAACTCGACGGCCTCACGATCTTCAACTCCGGCGACACGGCGCTCTTCTCCGAGATGGCCGACATCGGCGACCGGTTCGACATCGACGTGGCGTTCCTGCCCGTGGGTGACGTCCTCACGATGGGCCCGGACGACGCCGTCCGCGCGGCGCAGATGCTCCGGCCGACGCTCAGCATCCCCGTCCACTGGGGCACGTTCCCGTTCTTCACGGGCACCCCCGAGGCGTTCGTCGAGAAGATGCGGGCCGCCGGAATGGACGCCCGCCACCTGGCCCCGGGCGACACCCTGGACGTGTGAGCGCGATGGGTGACGACCTCCTGCCCGCCACCACCGCCAGCGTCGCCGAGACCCTCCGCCTCGGTGAGCGCCTCGCGGCCCATCTCCAGCCCGGCGATGTCGTCGCGCTCTCCGGGGACCTCGGCGCGGGCAAGACGCACCTCGCGAAGGGCCTCGTGCGCGGCCTCGGCGGCGATGCCGACCGGGTCACGTCGCCCACGTTCGTCCTCGTGACCGAGCACGCGACCGATCCGCCGGTCCGCCACCTCGACCTGTACCGCCTGGAGACCGAGCACGAGTTCGACGGCATCGGGCTGGACGAGATGCTGAACGACGCGGAGCACGTCACGCTCGTGGAATGGCCGGAGCGCGCCGCGAACCGCTTCCCGGCGCACACGATCCGGCTGCACCTCGCGCACGAGGGCGGCGACCGCCGGACCGTCTCGCGCGCCTGACATCGCCCGCCTCGGTGCGGCCACGACCCCCACCGAGGCGGATCGCCCCATGACCGACGCCGAGGCCTTCCTGCTCGATCTCCCCCGCTTCGCCGATGCGGGCGCCTCGGCCTACACGCCCGGCCTCGACCGGGTCCGCGCGCTCCTCGCCGCGATGGGCGATCCGCACGTCGGCCTGCCGGTGGTGCACGTGGCGGGGACCAACGGGAAGGGGTCCACGGCGTCGTTCGTAGCGGCCATCGGGACCGCGAGCGGGCGGCGGATGGGGCTCCACACCTCGCCGCACCTGCTCACGCTCCGGGAGCGGATGCGCATCGACGGCGTGCCCGCCTCGGTGGACTGGCTGGCGGACGCCGTGGGTCGGTACGACGGGGCGCTTCGCGAGGTCGGGCCGAGCTTTTTCGAGGCGACCGTCGCGCTGAGCCTGCTGTACTTCCGGGAGCAGGCGGTGGACCTCGCGGCCGTGGAGGTCGGCCTGGGCGGGCGGCTGGACGCGACCGCCGTCGTGGAGCCGGTCGTGTGTCTCGTGACGCACATCGGGATGGACCACACGGATCTGCTGGGCGACACCCTCGCGGACATCGCGCGAGAGAAGGCGGGCATCGCGAAGGCAGGCGTGCCGTTCCTGCACGCGGTGCCGGACGAAGAGGCTCGTGCTGCGCTCGAAGCGGAGGCCCGGCGGCGAGACGCTCCCATCGAGGCGGTCCGCGAGACCGTCCGCCTCGGTCCCGATGCCGACGGGATCCGGGTGATCACCGAGGCGGGCTCGGTCGGACCTGTGCAGATCGGGCTGGCGGGCGAACACCAGGCGTGGAACGCAGCGCTCGCGGTGCGTGCCGCGGAGATCGCGATGCCTGGGGTGAATCGCCAGTCAACCGAGCGGGGACTGCGCGAGGTCGTCCGGCTGGCGGGGATTCGGGGGCGAGGCGAACGGTGGTCCGGAGACCGCCGCATCGCGCTGGACGTGGCGCACAACGCGGAGGGGCTCGGGAGGGCGTTCGAGGCTGGGCTCCACACGGGAGGGCTCGGAACCGGATGGCTACTGCTCGGCGTGATGGCCGACAAGGACATTCGAGAGTTCGTCCGCTCCCGCCTCGGTGATGGGGATGTCCGGGTCTTGGCCGTCGATCTCCCCACGCCGCGCGCCCTCCCCGCCGCCGATCTCGCCCGCCTCGTCACCGAGGCGGGAGGCGTCGCCGAAGTGGTCCCGAGCGTGGCCGAGGGCCTAACCCGCTTCCGCCGCGACGCCGGGCCCCACGACCGCCTCCTCGTCACCGGCTCGCACGTCACCGTCGCCGAGGCGCTGCGGGCACTCGGAGAGGACGCGGAACCGACGCCTCGGTAAACAGCGTTACCGCCTGGATTTTTACTTCCCCGGCGTCTTCGGATCTCCGCACGGTCCGGCCCGTCCGAGGACCCCCGACGGTCGCGCGCACCCACGCACCTCTGCCCGCGACGGCACGCCCCTCCCATCCCGCCGCCCCTTCCGCGAGGCGTGGCGCCGTGTCATGACCATCTCCTCGCTCGAGCAAAAGCAGGTCCCCGAGCTGCGCGAGATCGCGCGGCGCCTCGGACTGCGAGGCGCGTCCGACCTCAACCGGCAGGACCTCATCTACCAGATCCTCGAAGCACAAGCCGATGACGCCGCCGAGAGCACCGACGCCGGGGACCGCCCGCCTGCTCGGGGCGCCCTCGACTTGTCCCGGCCCGCCTCGGCCCCCGCCTCGGGGGCATCGCGCGAGGCCCATCGCGAGCATGCGCGCGACCGTCAGGCTGAGCGCCCGCGACGCCGCCGGATGCAGCGTCCGCGCCACCCCATCTCCGAGGACTGGCCGGACTACATGCAGGGCTACAACCCGCAAGCGATCACCCTGCAGGGCCTCTTCAGCAAGACCGGCATCCTGGAGATCCTCCCGGATGGCTACGGCTTCCTCCGCTCGGCCGAGTACAGCTACCTCCCCTCGCCGGACGACATCTACGTCTCGCCGAGCCAGATCAAGCGGTTTTCCCTCCGCATCGGCGACACCATCGACGGGCAGATCCGGCCGCCGAAAGAGGGCGAGCGGTTCTTCGCGCTGCTGCGCGTCAACAGCATCAACGGGCGGTCCCCCGAAGACCTCTCCGAGCGGACCAGCTACGACTTCCTCACGCCCGGCTACCCGGACGAGCAGATCCTGCTGGAGACTGACCCCGGCGAACTGAGCACGCGCATCGTCGATCTCTTCGCGCCCATCGGGAAGGGGCAGCGCGGGCTCATCGTGGCGCAGCCGAAGACGGGCAAGACGGTGCTCTTGCAGAAAATCGCGAAGGCCATCGAGACCAACGACCCGGACGCGTACCTCATCGTGCTCCTCATCGACGAGCGGCCCGAGGAGGTGACGGACTTCGCGCGGAGCATCCAGGGCGAGGTCATCGCGAGCACCTTCGATGAGGCGCCGGAGCGGCAGGTGCACATCGCGGACCTCGTCTTGGAGAAGGCCAAGCGGCTCGTCGAGGCCGGGCAAGACGTGGTCGTCCTGCTGGACTCCATCACACGCCTCGCGAGGGCACACAACGCGGTCTACCAGAACGAGGGCGGGGCCAGCCGCACGATGAGCGGCGGGCTGGAAGCCGGAGCGCTTCGCGGCCCCAAGCGCCTCTTCGGTGCCGCGCGATCCGTGGAGGAGGGCGGCAGCCTGACCGTCATCGGGACGGCACTCGTGGACACGGGCTCCCGCATGGACGATGTCATCTTCGAGGAGTTCAAGGGCACCGGCAACATGGAACTCGCCCTCACCCGCGAACTCGCCGACCGGCGCATCTTCCCGGCCATCGA
>JBCCPW010000142.1:0-7846 GCA_039024735.1 Bacteroidota bacterium | reverse complement strand
GGTCACGAGGAGCGGCTCGAACGCTTCCGGCAGACGCCCGGGCTCTACGCCCTCAACGCAACCACCAGCCCGGACGGCACGCGGATGCGCATCGAGGCCCACATCGCCTCGACCTCCGCTACCACCTTCGATGTCCGCTCGCCTGCGTCTGGCACAACGTTCTGGAAGGACCTTCGCGCCGTCCTCGACCTGCTGATTCCACGGTCGTCTCGCACGTCCTGTACCTCGTCATGCTGAAGCATCATCTCCTCATCGCACTCCGCTCCTTCAACCGCCAACGGGGCTACACCGCGCTCAACGTCGCGGGGCTGGCGGTCGGCCTGGCAGCGGCGTTCTTCGTGATGCTTGGCGTGGAGTACGAGCGGAGCGTGGACGCCTTCCAGAGCGACCGGCTGTACATGGCCCGGCAGCACGTCTCCTTCGATGAGGGCCAGACCATCCAGACGTGGAGTGCCACCCCTCAGCCGCTCGCTGAGGCGCTGGAGACCGACGTGCCCCAGGTGGAACGCGCTGCGATGGTGCGCTTCGGAGGCGAGAACGTCCTCGCTTCGGGGTCCACGCCGCTTCTCGCGGAAGGCATCTGGGCCGACGACGACTTCTTCGAGATCATGGCCTTCCCGGTCCTCGCGGGGAGCGCCCCGACGGCCCTCGCCCGCCCGGATGCCATCGTGCTGACCGAGGGCCTCGCGCAGCGGCTGCTCGGCGCCACCCCCACCGAGGCGCTCGGTCAGACGGTCCGCTTCGACAACCGGCACGACGCGACGGTCACCGCCGTCGTGGCCGACGTGCCGCGCACCTCGTCGCTGGAGTTCGAATGGGTGCTCCCAGCCGAAGAGTTCTACGCCCGCAACGAGTGGGTTCTCAGTTGGGACAACAACGCGATGTTTCTCTTCGCCAGCCTCGCGCCCGGGGCCGACGTGGAGGCCATCAACGCGCAGATCGCGGGTCTCCGCCAGGTCAACTCCGGGTTCGAGAACTCGACCCTGTTCTTGGACCCCTTCCGCGAGAACTACCTCTACGGGGAGTACGAGAACGGCGTCCAGACCGGAGGGCGGATTCTGTACGTCCAGATCTTCACGGTGATCGCGGTTCTGGTGCTGCTCATCGCGGGCGTCAACTTCACCAACCTGTCTACGGCTCGCGCTACGCGCCGCGCGACCGAGATCGGGGTTCGGAAGACGATGGGCGCCACGCGCGCCAGTCTCGTGCGCCAGTTTCTCGGGGAGGCCGTGCTGCTCGCCCTTGCCGCCTTCGTGCTGGCCACTCTGATCGTCGTGGCGTGCCTCGGCGGGTTCAACCGGATCGCCGGGACGGAGGTCGTGCTGGCCGACATCGGCCTGGGAGCCGTTGGCCTTGGACTGCTCGTCGCCATCGGGGTGGGCCTGCTCGCCGGTGCGTACCCCGCGATTGTGCTCTCGGGATTCAGCCCATCGCGGAGTGTCCGCGAGGACCGGATGAGCGGTCTGGCGCTACGGCGTGGCCTCGTCGTGGCACAGTTTGCCGCCTCGGTCGTGCTCATCACGGGCACGTTCGCGGTCGCCGGGCAGATGCAGTACATCCAGAACCGAGACATCGGGCTGGAGCGCGAGGATGTCATCACGATGCAACTCCAGGGCGGCGCACTGGATCAGTTCGACGCCTTCCAGAGCGAGGTGCTGGCGTCTCCGGCGATCTCTGCCGTGAGTGTGGCGGACAACAATCCGCTCAGCATCGGGTCGTCCACCGAGGCGCCGGAGTGGAGCGGTGGACAGGACGTGAGCGATGAGGTCTTCTTCGTCCTCGCCGTCCACTACGACTTCGTGGAGACGATGGGCATGGAGATGAACGCCGGGCGTGCGTTCTCGCGAGAAAGCATCGCGGACTCCTCCAACTTCCTGCTGAACGAAGCCGCCGTCCGCGCTCTCGGCATGACCGAGGCGGTGGGGGAGAGCATCACGTTCTGGGGCGAGACCGGCCAGGTCGTTGGCGTGGTGGAGGACTTCCACATGCAGACCGTCCACAGCTCCGTCAAGCCGACGATCCTCTACCTAGACCCCGATCCGTCGGGGTGGCAGCGGCTCTTCGTCCGCGCGGAGCCGGGGCAAACGGCCGCGGCGCTCTCGCACCTCCGGTCCGTGAGCACCACGTTCAGCCCCGAGTACCCCTTCGCGACGCGCTTCCTCGACGAGGAGTTCGACACGTACTACGAGAGCGAGCGGCAGTTCGGCGCGCTCGCTGGAGTGTTTGCAGCGGTAGCGGCGTTCATCGCCGGGCTCGGCCTCCTCGGGCTTGCGGCCTACGCGGCGGAGCAGCGGCGCAAGGAGGTCGGCGTGCGCCGGGTCCTGGGGGCCAGCCTCGCCTCGGTGGTGGGACTGCTCACCCGGGATTTCCTGGCGTGGGTCGGGCTGGCGTGCCTGGTGGCGGTGCCGGTGGCCTACCTGATCGCTGAGGAGTGGCTGAATCAGTTCGAGTACCGCATCAGCCTCGGCGCGGGCCCCTTCCTGTCGGCCGCAGTGGCGGCACTCGTGGTGGCCGTGCTCGCGGCGGGAACGCAGGCCATGCGCGCTGCCCTCGCCGATCCCGTCCACGCGCTCCGCTCCGAGTAGCCCCGCCTCGGTCGTCCCGTTGGTCTCGCGATATCCGCCACGAGGCGGTCGGGGCTCGCGAGCATGACCCTCCGGTTGCTGACAGGAGTGGAGGGGGATGGATGCGCACTGCGCCGCGCATCCTATCTCTCTATCCCGCATCGCCGGGGCAACGCGGCCCGAGGCGGTACCCACCGAGGCGGTACCCACCGAGGCGGTACCCACCGAGGCGGTACCCACCGAGGCGGTACCCACCGAGGCGGTACCCACCGAGGCGGCATCCACCGAGGCGGCATCCACCGAGGCGGCATCCACCGAGGCGGCATCCCGACAGGGCGCCCGCCTGCTGTGCGACCACGCCCATCCGCTGTGCGCTCCCGCACAGTTCAGACCCCCCGACAGAGCCAGGAAGGAGGAAAGGAGGGCTGGCAAGATTCTTGGGCTTCCACGGGCTCACCTCGCGTCTTCGTTCGTGCCCCATCTCCTCGCGCTCGTCCTCGCCATCGCGCTGGTTCCGGGGACCCCGGCCACTACCGCTCCGCAGCACCGCGCGACGATCCCCACAGGTCCGGCCTACCTCCTGATTGAGGGCACGCTGACGTGTGAGCAGTTCGACGCCACCCTGGAGCGTCTCGTTCGCCATCCCCACGTCCATGAGTTCGAGGGGTCGCGCTGCCGAGGCGGGGAGGTCCAGATGGTGGTCGAGTTCCGGTTCGACTCGCGCGCCGACCGCGCCAACTGGGTGAAGCGTCCCCAGACGCAGGCCCTTCTCCGTCCGCTCTACCGCGACCTGCGCGACTCGAAGGTCCAGTTCCTGGATCGTCCTCGCGATCTATGCGCCTCGATAGACGACGGCTTCTGCTCGCGCCTCTCGCCGGACCTCAGAGCCCGCATTCCCGCCTCGGTGGAGACGGGTCGCGTGCTGCCGTCGGGGCGGCTGAAACGAGGAGCGCCGGACAACCAGCGCTAGACCCCAGCGAACGCCCCTCCCTCCGAATGCACCGCTCGATCCTCATGCCCCGGACCGCTCTCGTCCTCCTGCTGCTGCTCTCGTCGGCGTGCGGGACCGCGCAGATCGCGCCTCCCGAGTCGCCGGTCTATCCGGGAAGCACGTGGGCACACTGGGACACGCCGGAAGCCGCAGGCTTCGAGAGCGACAGCCTCCAGGGCCTCACGGCAACCCTCGACTCGCTCGGCACCTTCGGCGCGATGGTCGTCCGGGGCGGGCGCGTGGTGATGGAGCACGGCAACACGTCGTCCCTCTTCTACGTCGCCTCGGTGCGCAAAAGCATCCTCGCGATGCTCTACGGCAAGTACGTCGCGGACGGCACCGTGGACCTGAGCCGGACGCTGGAGGACCTCGGGATGGACGATGTCCAGGGCCTCACCGAGGCGGAGCAGCAGGCGACCATCGAGCACCTCATCACCGCGCGGTCTGGAGTCTACCATCCGGCCTCGAACCCTGGGGATAACCTGAGCGACGCCCCGCCTCGGGGCTCGCAGGCACCGGGGAGCTACTTCCTCTACAGCAACTGGGACTTCAACGCCGCCGGGGCCGCCTTCGAACGGGAAACGGGCCTCGACATCTACGACGCCCTGGACGCAGACCTGGCCCGGCCGCTCGGGTTCGAAAACTGGAGCCGGGCGATCCACGAGAAATCGGGGGACCTCTCGCGCTCGCGCTACCCGGCCTATCACATGGTCATCTCCACGCGCGACCTCGCGCGGCTGGGCCTGCTCATGCTCCGCGGGGGCCGCTGGAACGACGAGCAGGTGATCCCAGCCGAGTGGGCCCGGTGGATCGTCTCCGTCACGACCCCGCGCGACGAGATGAACCCCGCCGAGCAACGCGAGATGGTGTTCGGATACGGCGCCATGTGGTGGGTCTGGGACGGCCCCGAGGCGACGGGTCCCTTCGAGGGGGCCTACGCCGCGCGAGGCGCCTACGGCCAGTACATCGCGGTCCTCCCCGCGCTCGATCTCGTCGTCACCCACAAGACGGTGCCGCAGCCCTTCGGCTCCATGGAGGAGTACGAGCAGATCAGCGTCTCGTGGGACGAATTCCAGGGCGTCCTGGATCAGATCGTCGCGGCGTACTGCGGCTCGGACTGCTGACCCGATGATCGTCGCCGATCCCGCCCTCTTGCTCTCCACCGAGGCGGCCCGCCTCGGTCGTCTCGTCGCCTCCGCCGAGGCGGACTGACTCTCCTCCCATGCTACGCGCCGCCGTCCTCACCGTCCTTCGCAGCCTCCGCCACAACCGGAGCTTCGCGCTCCTCAACGTCGCCGGGCTGGCGATCGGGATGGCGTGCGTGATCTTGATCGCGCTCTTCATCCGCGACGAGTTGCAGGTGGACCGCTTCCACGAGCGAGCCGACCGGATCGTCCGGATGGACGTGGACTTCATCGAGGGCGGGGAGGTGGAACCGTCGGGCAACACGCAGGGCATCCTCGCGCCGACCCTCAAGGATCAGATGCCCGACGTGGCCGAGGCGGTCCGGCTGATGGTAGCCGACCCCGTGCTGCGAACCGGCGACACGGTGATCGAGGCGGACGAGATCCTTCTCGCCGATCCCGAGGTCTTCGACGTGTTCACGTTCCCACTCGTCGAGGGCGACCCGGCGACGGCGCTCGCGGCTCCCGGGCAGATCGTGCTGACGGAGTCGCTCGCGAGGACCCTCTTTGGCACCGAGGACGCCGTGGGGCGCGACCTCGACTGGAGTTCTGGCGCCCTGACCGTCTCGGCCGTCATGGCAGACGTGCCCCGTCACTCCCACCTCCAGTTCGACGCGCTGATCTCGCTGGAGACCGTCCCGGATCCGGGCTGGTTCTTCGACAACTGGTTCACCATCGGGTTCACCACGTTCGTGCTGCTGCAAGACGGCGTGGACCCCGAGGCGTTCGACGACAAGCTTCCCGCATTCCTTGAGGACGTGGCCGGGGATGCAATGGAGACGGAAGGAACAGACCTCGTCTTGCATGCCCGCCCTCTCCCGGGTCTCTACCTCACCGCCGAAGAAGGCTTCGGAGAGTTCGGCAGCGCGGCGACGCTTCGCATCCTCGCGCTCGTCGCGCTTCTCGTCCTCCTCGTCGCGTGTGTCAACTTCACCAACCTCGCCACGGCTCGGTCTCTGGACCGGGCGCGGGAGGTCGGCGTGCGGAAGTCCCTCGGCGCAGACCGGAGGGGCCTCGCGGTCCAGTTCCTCACCGAGGCGGTGGCCCTCAGTCTCATCGCGACGGTCGTGGCTGTGGGGCTCGTGCAGCTCGCACTGCCCGCGCTTCATGACCTTACGGGCAAGCCGCTGCACCTCGCCGATCTGGGGGCGTGGTGGCTCGCCATCGGGATGCTCGCCGTGGGCACGGGGCTGTTGGCCGGTGCGTACCCGGCCGTCATGCTGAGCGGGTTCGACCCGGCGCGCGTTCTCAAAGGCCGGTTCGCCTCGGGGCATCAGGGCGCTCGCCTGCGCCGGGGCCTCGTCGTGGTCCAGTTCGCGGTGTCGGTCGCGATGATCGCCGCGACGGTGGTGGTCTACGGGCAGATCCACTTCATGCAGCACCGCGACCTCGGGATGGACCTCGGCGGCGATGACGAGCAGCTCGTCGTGCTGCCGTTCCGCAGCGATTCCACCGTCGTGGCGCAGCTGGTCCCCCTGCGCGAGCGCCTGCAGGCCCTGCCTCGCGTCTCGGGCGTGACGGCCTCGCTCGCCACCCCGACGACCGGGCAGTATTCGGCGGGTGGCGCTGTGATCGGGCCGGACGGAACGCAGCAGGATCTGAGCGTCACCATGTACGCCGCCGACACTTCCTACGCGCGGGTGCACGGGCTCCGCCTCGTCTCGGGTCGGTTCCCACGGCCCGCCGCCGACTCCCTTCGGGATTACGTGCTCAACGAGGCCGCCATCCGGAAGATCGGGTTCGCATCGCCCGAGGCGGCCCTCGGGACGCCCGTCGAGTTCTGGGGGATGCCGGGCGAGGTGACCGGCGTGGTGCGAGACTTCCACGTCGATGGTGTCCAGGACGCCATTGAGCCCCTCGCGATGATGTCGGAGGTCGGCTTCGAGGACTGGATGAGCGTGCTCACGCTTCGTGTCCAGACGGCCGACCTGCCCGAGACCCTCGCCTCGGTGGAGGGCATCTGGGCCGAGATGGTGCCCACACGGCCGTTCCGAACGCTCTTCCTCGACGAGGCCTTCGCCGATCAGTACGTGGCCGAGCAGCAGTTCGGGACGCTCTTCGCGGCCTTCTCCGGCCTCGCCATTCTCATCGCCTGCCTGGGGCTCTTCGGCCTCGCGGCCCACGCCGCCTCGACGCGCACCAAGGAGATCGGCGTGCGCCGGGTCCTCGGCGCGACGGTGCCGCAGGTGATCGTGCTCCTGACGCGCGGCGTGGTGGGCCTCGTGGCGCTCGGCCTCGTGCTCGCGGCGCCCGTCGTCGTGCTCGGCATGTCCGAGTGGCTCGACGGGTTCGCCTACCGGATCTCCGTCGGGTGGATCCCGCTCGTGCTGGCCGGGGCGGTGGTCCTGGCGCTGTCCGTCGCGACGGTCGCTGGGCACGCCCTTCGAGCCGCCCTCGCCGACCCGGTCCGTGCCCTCCGCTCCGAGTAGTCCCGCCTCGGTGCGCGCATCGCCCCTCTCTTCTTCCGCCCGAGGCGGACTGCCCCTCTCCCCATGCTGCGCCTCCTCTTCCTCGTCGCCGCCCGCAACCTGCGCCGCAACCTCGGCTTCACCACCCTCAACATCGTCGGCCTCGCGCTGGGGCTGACGTGCGTCCTGCTGATCGGCCTCTACGTGGCAGACGAGCTCCGATTCGACCGCTTCCACCCCGACGCCGAGCGCATCGCCTGGGTCACGGCGGACATCATTGAGGACGGCGAGCGCGACCTCGCGGGCTCCACACAGGGCGTCCTCGCACCCTCCATCGAGGCCGACATCCCCGAGGTGGAGGCGGTCGTCCGGCTCAATGGAGCGAATTCTGTCTACGGCCTCGACGGCCAGCCCAATCGCATCGAGGACGTCCGGTTCGCCGACGCCAGCTTCTTCGATGTGTTCGGAGGCTTCCGCGCCGTCGCAGGGACGCTCGATCTGAGCCAGCCCGGCCAGATGATCCTGACCGCCTCGCTCGCGAACCGTCTCTTCGGGGATCGCAACCCGGTCGGCAAGACGCTGGACGGCAGCAGCGGGCGCCTCAACATCGTCGACGGTACCGCGCGGCCCCTGACCATCGTGGGCGTCATGGAGGACGTCCCGACGGCTTCCACGCTCCAGTTCTCGGCGCTGATCTCC
>JBCCPW010000141.1:0-7853 GCA_039024735.1 Bacteroidota bacterium | reverse complement strand
GTGAACGCTCCGAGGGCGTCACCGAGGCGGGCGTGGACGGTTTCGAGGGCGCGGCGGAGCCTCTCGCGGTAGCTCTCCGGCGGATGCCCCCGGATCACCGCCGCGACGATGGCGCGCGGCCCGGGCTCGATCCACACGTTGAGGTCGCCCACTTCCACAGACTCCAGCGCGTCGTCCTCGTTCACGCCGAACGAGTCGCCGACGAACTGGCGCACGGCGGTCAGCATCGCGCCGACGAGGTCCGGGTTCTCGCCCGCGCCGGGCACGTCCTCCGCCACAACGTGCTGTAGCAGCAGCCCCGTCTCGCGATGGACCAGCAGGACCTCCTCCACGCGGTACTGAAGCGTGTGGCGCATCACCACCTCGCCGAAGGAGACCCCGCTCCGCCAGGCCTCCCAGCGCCATTTCAGCCCCTTCGCGGACAGCCCCACGTTGACGGACTGGTTGACCGACTGCATGGACTGGTCCAGCGCGTGCCGGATCGCGCGGCGGATGGCCGGGCCGATGACAGGGAAGATGGCGTCCACGACCGGCTGCGGGTTCTTCTCGACGCTCGCCTTCAGGCCCCGCTCCACGGGTCCCGCGAGGGCATCGCCGAGGTCCCGGTCCTGTGCCTCGCGGAGCCGGACCGCCTCGGGCAGAACGGCGCTGACGGAGGCCGCGTCCAGATCGGCGCTAGGGACTTGCGGGACATCGCCCCGCGTGACCCGGTCCAGGGCATCGTCCCGCTGGCGGCCCAGAAGGAGGCGACGGAGGAGACGAAGGGCCACAGCGGACGGGTCACGCATGGCGTCACCGAGGGGGTCCGCCTCGGTACCGCGGCGGGGGGAGGTCTCGTCCGGCGCGCCGTCGCCGCCCGTCGGTGCGAGGGAGGAGAAGACGGGGCGGTCGTCAGCAGGCATGGGATCGACGGGACTCGCGGATCGACAGACGCCCGCCCAACCTACGGTCAGAGTCCTTCGTCGAGCCGGGCGGCGGCCTGCGAGAAGAGGGCCGCTAGGGCCTTGCGGTCCGCCTTCCGTTCGTCGAGTTGAGCGGTGCGCTTGTCGAGGGCGCGCTGGATCTCCTCGCCGGTGGTGCGGATGGCGTTCTGAGCGCGCGTGGCCTCGTCGAGGATCCGCTGGCGGACGACCTGCGCGGTCTGGTCGTTGGCGTCCTTGGCGTCCGCGATGCGCCGCGCGAGGGCGTCGCGGCCGGTGCGCGCCTCCATCGCGGCCCGCTCGATGGCCTCTTCGCGGTCGCGCCGTTCCTGGCCGAGCCCTGCGTTGAGGCTACCGAGTTCGTCTTTGACGTAGGCATCCAGCGCTTCGAGGCGGGTCAAGACCTCCTCGCGAAGGGCGGCGGCGTCTCCCGCGAGCCGGGCTTCGAGCCGGGCGAACCGCCGCTCGACGGTCTCCATCTCGCGGCCGAAGAGCAGTTCGCGGATCTTGTCGAGCCCGCCAGCGGCGGGGTCTTCGTGGAGTGGGGCGTCGAAGGGCAGGCTGTCGCCTTCGGGTGCAGGGGGCGGAAGCAGCGGGTCGCGGTCGTTCATGGCGCAGGGGCGGTCCGAGTCGCGCAGAGCGTGCACGTTACGGGAGGACGCCCGCAATCGCAACGACGCTTCCGCACCCCGCACTCACCTTTTGATCCCGCGAGATGACACCTCCTCGCGACGCCTCGCGGCAATGACGGTCCGCCTCGGTGCCACGATCATCCCGCCTCGGCACCGAGGCGGAAGCGCGGGGTCAGGGCGCGAGCCGTGGGTACGGGTTCACCGCCCCGCCCACGCGGTAGATCCCGTAGTGGAGGTGCGGCGGCGTCCCGACGGCGTTGCCCGTCGCGCCGACGAAGCCGAGCGTGTCGCCGGGGGCCACGCGTTGCCCCTCCGCGAGGTCGGGCGCGTGCGCATCGAGGTGGGCGTAGTAGTGCCACTCCCGCCCCGGCCCGACGACGCCCACCACGGTACCGCCCAAGACGTTGCCTCCCACGCGCGAGACCACGCCCTCCGTCGCGCTGACGACCGGCGTGCCTCGTGGCGCGAAGATGTCGATACCCTCGTGGCGGCGTCCGCCGGACCGGGCGGCGCCCCAGGTGTCCGCGAGGTCTCGGGGGGCCACGCCCACGACGGGGACGGGGAGCGTATCCGGCGGGGTCATCGCGGCGAGCCGCGCGGAGTAGATCGGCGCCTGCACGCCCGGTACCAGCACCGAGGCGGCGACGGCCAGCACGATGAGGCCGAGGACTGGGATCCAGCAGCCGAGGCGTCGGCGGGGCGGGGGAGTAGACATGGCCGACCGCTACGCCACCCGCGCCCTCGGGATGCGAGACCGCCCGCCTCGGTGAGACAAGCGGACCAACCGAGGCGGGCCTATCCCGCGAGCAGGTCCCACCGGCCCCACGCCACGAAGGCCGCCAGCGCGAAAAGCACCACGTTGCCACCGATGGAGGACATCTCGCCTCGGCGGACGTGGAACATCGCTGCCAATACCATCACGGCGGCCAGACAGAGGGCCGCAAGAGGCGTCAGGAACGTCGCGATCCCGAGGAGCATGGGCAGCACGAGGCCCAGCGCCCCCGCGATCTCGGACGCCCCGATGCCGCCCACCTTGGCGCGGCCCCACTCGCTGGCCCAGTCCATCTGCTTGGCGAACGTGTCGAAGGCGAACGCCTTCATGCTTCCGGCCCCGAGAAAGGCGACGGCGAGGAGTCCTTGAGCGATCCAGAGAGCGATATCCATGGCACGAGCGCGGATGATTGTTGCACCAGATACTACGCACGCACGCCGGGAACGTCCCGCCTCGGTGTGCCCCGCACTTGGATGCACCGAGGCGGTGGGAGCTACGCCGTCTCCTGCGCCGCGTACGCGTCCAGGAACCGGATGCCCGCCTCGATGCCCTGATGAAAGCGGTCCAGGCCAAACTTCTCGTTCGGCGAGTGGATGGAGTCCGAGTCGAGGCCGAAGCCCATCAGCACCGTGTCCAGGCCGAGGATCTGCTTGAAGACCGCCACGACGGGGATGCTGCCGCCCTCGCGCGTGAAGTGCGGCCGCTGGCCGAAGACGCCTTCGAGCGCATCGGCGGCAGCCTGCATCGCGGGGAGCGACGTGTCCACGATGGCGCCGGGCCCGCCGTGGAGATCGCGGAAGTCCAGCGTCATCGTGTCCGGGACGTGCGCCTCGAAGTGGGCGCGGAGCTTGGCCGTGATCTCCGCCGGGTCCTGATCCGGCACGAGGCGGCACGAGATCTTGGCCGTCGCCTTGCTCGGGAGAACCGTCTTCGCGCCCTTGCCGATGTAGCCACCCCAGATGCCGTTCACGTCCAGCGTGGGACGGCCCGAGGTGCCCTCCAGCGTGGAGAAGCCCTCCTCGGTCTTGGTGTGAGACACCCCGGCCTCCGCCATCCACGCCGCCTCATCGAAGGGCAGCGCGCGATACACCTCGCGCTCCGCCTCGGTGAGATCGCGGACGTTGTCGTAGAACCCCTCCACCGTCACGCGATGGTCGGCATCGTGGAGGTCACCGATCATCCGCGCGAGGGCGTTGAGCGGGTTCTCCACGCCGCCGCCGTAGATGCCGGAGTGGAGGTCCTTGCCCGGTCCCGTCAGTTCCACCTCCACGTAGGCCAGCCCACGCAGGCCGTACGCGATGCTCGGGACGCCCGGCGCGAAGAGCGCCGTATCGGAGACCAGCACCACGTCCGCAGCGAGCAGGTCCTGATGCGCCTCGATGAACGGCGCGAGGTTCACGCTCCCGCTCTCCTCCTCCCCCTCGATCATCATCTTGAGGTTGACCGGCAGGGTCCCCTCGGCCTGGAGGTACGCCTCGGCCGCCTTGACGTGCATGAACGCCTGCCCTTTGTCATCGGCGGAGCCACGCGCGACGAGGTCGCCGTCCACCTCCACGGGCTCGAACGGCGGCGAGTGCCAGAGGTCCAGCGGGTCCGGCGGCTGCACGTCGTAGTGGCCGTAGACGAGGACCGTCGGCGCATCGTCGGAGACGTGGTGATGCGCGAAGATGATGGGGTGCCCGGGCGCCTCGGCGGAGCCGGTCGGCATCACGTCCACGGTCTGCATCCCGAGGGCTCGGAGGTTGTCCGCCAGCCACTCGGCCGCCTGCCGGGTCTGTGGGGCGTACGCGGGGTCGGTGGAGATGCTCGGGATGCGGAGCCACGCCTTGAGTTCGTCAACGAAGCGGTCGGCGTGCTGGCGGGCGTAGTCGAGGGCGGCGTCCATGAGTCGGCGAGAGGCGGTCAGAGGCAGAGTGTGGAAAGGTAGACCCCGCCCGGAGCCTCCGGTTCTGGCGCCGGGTCCGCGCGAGGCCCCCGCCTCGGTGGTCTGGGAGTCGCACCGAGGCGGGCAGCGTCGCGGCCCGAGGTGTGCACCGCGTTTTCGAGCAACCCGCTCCGACCGGCCTCGTTGATCCCGGTAGCTTCGCACATGGGGGTTTCCCCCACCGCCTCGGGTTTCCCGCTTCGCCCTCGCTCGCATGGCCCGCCAGTTCGACGTCCCCGACTTCTACCAAAGCCCGGTCGTGAGCCGCGTCAAGGCGGCTCGCCAGGAAGCCGACCCGCGCAAGAAGGACCTGAGCCCGAGCGTGCTGGACTTCGGTCCCGTGCGCGTCAAGCTGGCCCGGCACTTCGGGTTCTGCTTCGGCGTGGAGAACGCCATCGAGATCGCGTACCGCGCGCTGAAGGAGCACCCGGACAAAGCCGAGGCGGGACGGATCTTCCTCCTCTCGGAGATGATCCACAATCCCCACGTCAACGACGACCTCCAGGGGCGCGGCATCCGGTTCCTCCGCACCACGAAAGGCGAGCAGCTCATCCCGTTCGACGACCTCACCCCCGGCGACCTCGTCATCATCCCGGCCTTCGGCGCCCCGCCCGAGATCACGGCGGAGCTTCGCGGCCGAGGCATCGAGCCGACGACCTACGACACGACGTGCCCGTTCGTCGTTCGCGTGTGGAAGAAGAGCACGCACATCGGCGCGAAGGGCTACACCGTCGTGGTGCACGGGAAGCGCAACCACGAGGAGACCCGCGCGACGTTCGGCCACGCGAAGGAGAACGCGCCGGTCGTCGTCGTGCGCGACATGGGCGACACCGAGGCGCTGGCGGCCGTCATCGAGGGCCGCGAGGACGCCGCCTTTTTCTGGGCTCGCTTCGAGGGCCGCACCTCCGACGGCTTTGACCCCGACCGCGACCTCGCCCGCCTCGGTGTGGTCAACCAGACCACCATGCTCGCGACGGAGACCGCTGCCATCGCCGAGCGCGTCCGCGAGGCCGTCGCCACGCGCGATGGCAATGCAGAGGCCTTCGCGGACACCTCGGACACGCTCTGCTACGCCACGAAGGAGAATCAGGACGCGACGCTCGCGCTCATCGACAGTGGCGCGGACGTGGCGCTGATCGTGGGCGGCTACAACTCGTCCAACACGAGCCACCTCGTGGAACTGTGCGAGGACGCGGGCCTGCCGACCTACTTCATCTCGGACGCTGACCAGATGGTGAGCCCGCGCGAGATCCGGCATTTCGACTGGCGCGAAAAGGAGGCACGCGCCTCGCGCGGGTGGCTTCCCGTGGAGTCGGACAAGCCAGTGGAGGTGCTCCTCACAGCGGGCGCGTCGTGCCCAGACGCCCTCCTCGATCAGGTCATCCGGCGTCTGCTCCTGTGGTTCCCCGACGCGCGCCCGGTCGGTGAGGCACTCGCACCGTTCGAGGTGACCCAGGAGAAGGAAACGGCACCGCCGCCGCCCAAGCGACCGCCGCGCCCAGGATCGGGCCGCCGCGCCTCCGCGCCTCCGACGGGCGCCACACCGACCCCACCCGGGGCACCGAAGCCTCCCGGAGCCCTCAAGCCACCGGCTGTCCCGACGCCCCCCGGAGCCTCCCCGTCACTGGGCACGGCGCCCCCCGGGGCTCTGCCTCCTCCCCCACGCCGCCGCCCGGCGGTGCCCAAGGGATAGAGGAGCCGTTCACCGAGGTCCCGCCTCGGTGCCTCTCGGACCACCGAGGCGAACACCGAGGCGGAAACGCCCTCACGCAAACGGGGCGCCTCGGTCTCCCGAGACGCCCCGCGTGAGAGTGCGGCGGCCGCGTCAGCGAACGACCGTCAGACGCTGCGTGAACGTCGCGCCCTCGGCCTGCATGCGCACCACGTAGACCCCGGAGGCAAGGTCGAACACCGAGGCGGTGTGGTTGCCTGCCTGGTACGTGCCCTCGGCGGCCACGGCCACCTCGCGGCCGAGCGCGTCGTAGAGCGCCACGCGGACGGCGCCCTCATCTGCCAGCGAGAAGGCCATCGTGGCCGTCCCAGCAGAGGGGTTCGGATACGGGGCGTCGAGTGCGAGGACCGGAGCCGTCGCGAACGACCGAGTCCCCGCCTGTGTCGTCTGCACGTCTTGGGCGCCCGTCTCCTTGTCACCGCTGGAGAGGTCCCCCTCGGCTGGCACTCGCGTCGTGCCGAGAGGCGCCGTGGTCACGGCCGGTAGAAGTGCGGTGTTTCCGTTCGGGAACGCGAGAAGCAGACCGAAGGCCGGGCCTTCTTGGTCGTTTCCTGGCGAGAGGAAGCCGCTCGCGAGCACCGTCGCGGCGATGCCACCAGCTCCGGTCAGGTCCGCTGTGAACGAGGCGACTGCGCCTCCCTCGGCGGTGGTGATGTCGAGCGTGTACTCGGCCTCAGGGAGGCGGAGGTAGCCCGTGATGTCCGTGTAGGACGCGTCATCCACCGCGATGGCGCCACCGGAGCGCACGTCCACCGTCGGGGCGTCCGTGGAGCCGTGCACCACGCGGATGGACGCCTTCGCGCCGGTCCCCGCCTCCTGTGCGTTCGCGCCGACGAGGAGTTGGAAGGCGATGTCCTCACCGTCCGGGTTGGCCTCGAAGCCTGAGTCGTCAAGCACGCCGTTGGCGATCAGCTGCGTCGTGGAGCCCGCCGGGAGGTTGAACGTCTGCGCGAAGAGCGGATTCTCAGCGCTCGTGGACGTGCCCGGCTGAATCGCGATGTTGAGGTCGGTCCCGGACGCCACGCTGATGAAGGGCGTGGCGGCACGGAAGGCGAAGTCGTCCAGCAGGATGTCACCGTTGACGTACACGTCCACGACGGCTGCGCCTGGGTCAGCGGCGTTGTGAATCACCTGGAGCCGCGCCGGAGCGGGCGGCAGCAGGGACGCGTTGCCCTGTGCGTCGACGGCCAAGAGACCGAAGGCCGGGCCGTCCTGGTCGTTCCCAGGCGAAAGGAAGCCGCTTGCGAGGACGGTCAGCGTCGTCTCAGCAGCGCCGGTGAGATCGGCGTCGAACGCCGCGACGGGCGTGCCGTCTGCTGCCGTGATGTAGGCGATGTACCGGGCCGTCTCGGCGCGGATGTAGCCGGTGACGGCTCCATAGCTGGCGTCATCGACTCGGATCACGCCGCGCTGGTTGATGTCTTGGTTGGAGCGCACATCCACGGTGGGCGCGTCCGTGGAGCCGTGCACCACGCGGACGGCCGTCCGGTCAGCACCCGGCGCCATCTCCATGGCGTTCGCGCCGACGAGGAGCTGGAAGGCGATGTCTTCACCGTCCGGGTTGGCCTCGAAGCCGGAGTCGTCGAGCACGCCGTTGGCGATCAGCTGCGTCGTGGAGCCCGCCGGGAGGTTGAACGTCTGCGCGAAGAGCGGATTCTCCGAGCTCGTGGACGTGCCCGGCTGAATCGCGATGTTGAGGTCCGTGTCGGACGGGACCTCCACGAACGGGGTGGCCGTGCGGAAGGCGAAGTTGTCCTGGAAGATCTCGCCGTTGACGTAGATATCGACGACGGCCGCGCCAGGGTCGGCGGCGTTGTGAATGACCTGGAGCCGCGCCTGTGCAAACGCGGGCGAGGCCATGAGCGCGACGAGC
>JBCCPW010000140.1:0-7888 GCA_039024735.1 Bacteroidota bacterium | reverse complement strand
GTCCGGCAGTTCCATCTGCATCTCGCCGTCTCGCGTCTGGAGCGGCTTGTCGATGGAGACGGTCTTCAGCTTCTTCCGCCGGATGTGGTCGATGGTGTGGTTCGTCGTGATGCGATAGAGCCACGTCGAGAAGGCGTACTCCGGGGCGTAGCTCGGCAGCGCCTTGAAGGCCTTCACGAATGCCTCCTGCACGAGGTCTTCCACGACGCCCGTGTCGCGGACCATCTTGCGGACGTGCCGCTGGAGCGGCTCGCGATACTTCGCCACGAGGCGGGCGTAGGCTCCCTGATCGCCGCCGAGCGCGTCCGTGACGAGTGCGCGGTCTTCTTCGCTGGAGGCAGACGGAGGGGCGGACGACGGCTGAGCCATGACGCAAGCTACCGAGGCCCCCCGCCTGATGCTCGCTCGGGGTCGCTCTGCTTCTCTACGGTCACACCGAGGCGGGAACGGCCGTCCTGCCAGGACGATCAGCGCGCGAGGGTCAGCGCGCGTGTCACAGCCCCGGTCTCGCCCACGAGACGGAGGACGTAGACGCCAGGCGCGAGCCCCGCCGTCTCGATCTCGACGACTTGAAGGTCCGCCGCCGCGAGCGCTCCCGCGAAGACCGTCCGCACACGACGGCCAAGCGCGTCGTAGAGGGACACGTCCACCGCCTGGGTGGTCGGCACGCCGATCTGCGCGCGAGCGGTCCCCCGAGCAGGATTCGGCCACGGCCCCGCCATCACGACGCCGCCCGCCTCGGGCCGCTCCTCGCCTGCCGTCGGGGCGACGAGCGCGAACGACTCGTCGTTGAGATCGAAGAACGACGACCCGAAGTCGTCGACGGTCGCTCGGACCAAGAGTCGTGCGTCTGTAGCCTCGTCAGCAGGAAGAGTCACCGTCTCGGTGCCATCGTTGAGGGTAGCGGTCGCGAGAGGCTGGAACGTGAGCCCGTCGTCCAGTGAGATCAGGAGATCGACGGTCTCCACATCTACCTCGTCGGCATCCTCGTTCCCTTCTCCATCGGTGAGGCCAGTGCCCGCGACGTCCCAGGTGATCTCGAGGTCCGTACCCACCTCGAACTCCAGATTCCTGGCGTTGGGGAACGTGATCGCGAACGGCCCCACGTCGCCGTCGACTTCTGCGACAAGGCGCTCATCGGCGACCGCACCCGCACCGGGCGCGTTGTCGCGAACGGTCATGCGGAAGTTGAGCGTCTCGGTCTGCGTCGGGAACGCTTCCCCGATGGCGGGCGCTAACCCGAGGCGATAGCGCCCAAAGTCCGGGAAGGTGCGCCGCGGCTCAGCCGTCGGCACGAACGAACGGAACAACGGTGGGCGCCCGTTGAAGCCTGAGCGGCCTGGAGGGGCTCCTGCTGTTAGGCCGACGTCCAGTTGTTCCCAGATGTAGGTCAGGGCGTCCGGCGTCTCGTCCGTCGCGCTGCCCACCAGTTCGAAGGCGGTCTCGACGGGTAAATGAAGGGTGTCGGAGACCGAGATGACGGGAGGGGTGTTGCCCGTCGCCGCTTCGTCTGGGCACACGTTTCCTGCATTGGCCCCGATGTAATCCCACACCTCGCGCAGAGAGGCGTTGTGGAAGAAGGGATCGCTGTTGTTCTGGAGGTTGTGCGCCCCGCAGATTCCGGCGTAGGCCATGATCGTGGATCCGCTGCCCGGCTCATAGGCACGAGAGGGCGACCGGTTGGCGCCGCCGCACGCCCCGGCGCTTCCGTTGAACGTGTGGCTTCCTCGGAATTGATGCCCGATCTCGTGGGCCACGTAGTCCACATAGAACGGGTCCCCGATGGGCGCAGGAAGGCCAGTCACCCCCTGGGCCTTGCGACTCCGTCGGCACACCACCCCGAATCCTGCCAATCCCCCGCCACCCGTCGAGAAGACGTGTCCGATGTCATAGCCGTTCGTCCCGATGGAGTCATCGATAACGGTCTGGACCTGGCTGATGAGAGCGCCCGGATTACCGTCCGAGAATGGGTCCATCACCGGGTCCGTGAAGATGATTTTCTCCATCTCGGGGATGAGCACCATCCGAATGGAGAAGTCGCGCTCGTACAGGCCATTGACCCGAGCCATCGCCACGACGATGGCCTCCATGGTGCTTTCGACGGTTCCACCGTGGAACTGAGCGTACTCCCCCGTTGTGGCGACGGCCAGTTCGTACGTGCGGAGAATCGCTCCGTTGTCTGCTCGGCGCGAGGTCGCAATGGACGGCCCGTGATCGTGCGCTCCATGCGAATGGGCCCCATGGACATGGGCTCCGCGGCCATGGGCTTCATGCGAGTCCGCCTCGGGGTCTGACAAGACGCGCTCTTGGCGTCGAGCGGCCGCCCATCCCGCTGGCGCCACGGCGTCCCGGCGTTGGTACGCCATGTGGAAGGACTCGCCTCCAACGGGATCAATGATCGCGAGGCCGTCCGGCCCCTGGATCCAGGCACTCAGCCCGAGGGGTGTCGCGCTCAGGCGAACGGTGGTGCGCGGGTCGTCGGCACGAGACCCGACGTACGTGCGAAGCTGGGGGTAGCGCGCCTGGAGCCCCGGCGTCAGGATGGACGACTCCACGATGCGAAACATCGGCGTGGTGCCATCGGGCAGGGGGAGCGGGATCTCGACCGCTCCGGTGAGGGTGCCGGGCACAATCTCGTCGGGGGCCTCGGCCAGACGGGCCTCCATCGCGGGGCGGTCCAGCGCGAGAGCGCGGTACGCCGTGGGCATCGCGCGCGAGGTGGACAGCGAGCGGGCCTCCACGTCGGTCCAGAGGTCCTGGGCTGCCGGGGCACTCGCCCACACAGCGGTGACGAGGAGAACGAGGGGCAGGCGCAAGGACATGACAGAGAGGGGCATTCGGATGAGGAGCATACGCACGACCGTCCCCCGGCTTCCCCTGTTCCCCTGACTCGGACATCGCATGAGGACGCGAGGAGAAACGAATGAGAGCGGCCACGGTCCCCTCGGTACACCTGTCGGCTCTGCCATGACCCATCACGCCCGCGCCACCCCCACCATTCCGACCGCCTCGATGGCCGACGTGGCGTTCCTGCTGCTGGTGTTTTTCCTCGTCGCGACCGCGATCCGATCCGAGATCGGCATTCCGGCGGCGCTCCCGCCGACGGTCTCGGAGCCCGCTCGGGTTCCTGCGACGCTGCTCGTACTCGTGGGGCCGGACGGGGCCCTCGCCCTGGACGGCGACCGTGCAGACACCGAGGCGGTCCGGCAGCAGGTGGCGGCTTTCGCGTCGGGTGGCGGAACGGTGCTGCTGCGCTCGCACCGGGCGGCCCCGTACGGATCGTACATCGCTGCGTTGGACGCGGTACTCCTCGGTCACGAGGATGCCGATGCGCCGCCGCGCCTCGCGCTGTCCCAGGCCGCCGAGTAGTTCCGCCTCGGTCACGAGGCGGGAAACGCGCTACGCTGTAATGCGCTACGCCGTCAGGCCGATGTGCCGATGCACCTCGTCCGGGCAGCCGGTCCAGTTGTGCGGCACGTTGCCGATGTAGCCCAGGTCCTCCACGCCTGCCGGGCTGGACCAGTAGCCGGTGGCGGTGTAGTCCCGGAAGCGGTTGAAGAACGCCACGCCGGGGGCGTCCGCCTCGGTGGCATCGTCGGGATACGCGATGCGGTCGAGGAGAGCGCAGCGCTGCTCGTCCGTGGCGGCTGTGAAGGACTCGCCCTCCACCTCGGTGTCCATCCACGCGAGGCCCTCGCGCATGGCTGTCTGGCGCTCCTCGGGATCACCGAGGAGTTCGTCCACCATCACCCAGTCGATGAAGGACGGGACGCCCGCCTCGGACGCGCTCGGCCCCTGGTCGTCGGCGGGCAGGATGTAGTCGGCCAGCAGCACGACGGTCGCATACTCGGCCGCAGAGAAAAACTGCGGCTCCGCGTCGATGGGCGGCTGCTGGAGCGGCGTGGCCGTGATTCCGTGCCCCTCGTGTGCGCCGGAGTCGGTCCGGCATCCCGAGACGGTGACGCCCACGGAGGCCCCGGCGGAGGCGAGGGCGAAGATGCGGAGAGCGTCACGGCGCGAGATCTCGCGGGAGACGAAGGGCTCAGGCTGGTCGGGCGTGCGGTACATGAGGGCCAGTGGGGATGGGGACCAGTCACCGGTGGTGGGTTGAGTCGGTCCGCCTCGGCACCGAGGCGGGTGGGGGCGGTCGGCCACTGGCTACTCGCCACTGGCCCCTCCCCCTACACATTGCGGGTGCGGCGCTGCTCCAAGAGATACTCCGAGGTCCGCCACGCGAGCGCGAGGATGGTCCACGTGCAGTTCTTGTGGGGCATGGACGTGAACGGGGCCGCGTCCACGACGAACAGGTTATCGCAGTCGTGGGCCTGGCAGAAGGCGTTGAGCGGGGCGGTGGTCCGGTCGGCGCCCATGCGGACGCATCCGGCCTCGTGGATGATGGAGCCCGGCGTGGAGATGCGGTACCCCTCGTCCTCGCCCGGCGGATCGTCCACGATGCCGCCCATGGCCTCCAGGATCTCGCGCCCGGCCATGTGCATGTGGCGAACCTGCTGCAACTCCGCGTCGCTCCAGGTCACGTTGAAACGAAGCGTCGGGATGCCCCACTGGTCCACCGCGTCGCCGTCGATCTCGCAGTAGTTGTCCTCGCGTGCGATCATCTCGCCTCGGCCGGAGAAGCCGACCGTCGTGCCGTAGAGATCGCGGTAGTCCTGCTTGAGCCCGGCGCCGTAGCCGCCTCCGCCTCGGGGACGCTCGCCGAGGTATTTCCCGTTGCTCCAGTGGATGCCGCCCATGAAGCCCGCGCCGGGCATCCCGCGTCCGCCCCACGTCTCGAAGTGGTAGCCCCGTGGAAAGCCGAGCGAGGCGTGCTGGTCGTGGAGCCACCACGGGATGTAGATGTGCATCCCGCCGACGCCGTCGCAGTTGTGAGCGGGCGTTTTCTGGAGTTGCGGGACGTGCGCGAGCATCCACGTGCCCGTCGTGTCCATGAGGTACTTCCCGACCGCATCCGACGAGTTCGCGAGGCCGTTGGGGTGCTGGCGGCTCGTCGAGTTGAGGAGCAGCCGGGCGCTCTCGCACGCGCTCGCGCCGAGCATGACTGCCTTCGCGCGGATCTGCTGTTCGGTCCCGGTGTCGGTCTCCACGTACGAGACGCCCGTCGCGCGGCCCTCCTCGTCGGTGAGCACCTCGCGGACCATCGCGCCGGTCACGAGCGTGAGGTTGCCCGTCGCCATCGCGGGATCCAGCAGCACCGGCCCCGCCATGAAGTTGGAGACCGTGGAGCAGCCTCGGTTGCACTGGCCGCAGTAGTGGCACGCCGCGCGGCCGTTGTGCGGCTGGGTCAGGATGGAGAGCCGCCCCGGCAACACCGGAATCCCGATGGACTCGGCCCCGCGCATGACGAGCTTCTCGTAGCAGCGCGGCTCGGGCGGCGGGAGGTAGATCCCGCCGGGCTCGTTGTAGAAGTCCTCGTCGCCCCCGAAGATGCCGATGAGCCGGTCCACGCGGTCGTAGTACGGCGCGATGTCGTCGTAGGTGATCGGCCAGTCGTCGCCGTAGCCGTCGAGGGTCTTGCCCCGGAAGTCGTCCGGGCCGAAGCGGAGCGAAATGCGGCCCCAGTGGTTGGTGCGCCCACCGAGCATCCGCGCGCGCCACCACTGCCAAGTGGTGCCCTCCGCCGCCGCGTACGGCTCCCCGTCGATCTCCCAGCCGCCGTCGCAGGCGTCGAACTCGCCGAAAGGCCGCAGCGTGGTGCTTGCCCCCCGCCTCGGTGACTGGTAGTTCCAGGTCAGCATGTCGGCGTCCTGGAGACTCCACGGGCCGCCCGCCTCCAGCACGATGACCTTCAGCCCCGCCTGCGTCAGCACGTAGGCGGACATGCTCCCGCCCGCTCCACTGCCGACGATGGCGACATCGTACTCGGTCGGGCTCTCGATGATCTGCATGGGAGGGACTGCGGGTGGCGTCGCGCGAAGGTAGCGTGAACCACGAAGCCGAGGGGGCCGCCTCGGTGCCTCCGTTTTGGTGCCGCCGCCTCGGCACCGAGGCGGAACGACACGGCCGGATGGGAACCGGCCGCTGGTTCTGCGGTGCTCCCCCCTCGCGCACCTCCTGCCCCAATGCGCCTCGTTTCCTGTGCGGCCGTCCTCGCCGCCGCCCTGTCGCTCGCCCCTGCCGCCTCGGCCCAGGTCGACCCGCCGTACAGCGGGACGATCTTCCTGGACCCCGACATCGTGGTACCATCGGACCCGACCGTGTTCGAGAGCGCGACGTTCTCGGGGCGGGGCCTCCGGACGGTGTTCGACCGTCGCGCCAACGCGTTCATCCAGATCGACGCGTACCTCGTGGACCTCGCGTTCACCGACGGGACGACGATCGAGGCGCAGATCAACCCGGAGTTCGGAAGTGCGTCTGCCGCGATGACCGAGGCGGAGACGTACGGGCGCTACGTCGGCCAGCTCGCGCGGGCGCTCCGGCGAGACATCGACGCCCTCTGGATCCATCAGGGCGTCGAGCCCTTCGGCGGCGGCAACCGCTCGATTCTCATCCACACGGGCCAGTCGGACCTCTATGTCAGCAGTGGCATTCTGGAGGAGACGCTGATCCACGAGGCCGCGCACACGTCGCTCGATGCCGACCACGCCCAGTCCGCCGGATGGCTCAGCGCTCAGGACGCAGATCCGACGTTCATCTCGACGTACGCTCGCGACTTTCCGCTGCGCGAGGACATCGCGGAGAGCATCCTCCCGTACCTCGCGGTGACGTACCGGCGCGATCGCGTTTCGCAGGAGTACATCGACACGGTCACAGGCGCCATCCCCAACCGGATCGCCTACTTCGACGCGCAGACCTTCGACCTCTCGCCTTTCCAGGCGTCGGTTGCCATCGCGCCTCCGCCGCCTCGCGGTGCGGTCTCGCTGAGCGTCTCGCCGAATCCGGTGGCGGCCTCGGCGTCGTTCACGCTCCGCCTCGCGCTGCACGACGCCCGCCACGTGCGGGTCGATGTGGTGGACGTGCGCGGGCGGAAGGTGGCACAGATCGCCTCGCGGTCGTTCCCGGCGGGAGAGACCGCCCTGACGTGGTTCGCGGGGACGCTCTCCCCCGGGACGTACGTCGTCCGAGCCACCGCCGGGGACGAGGTGTGGACCGAGGCGGTGACGGTGGGTCCGTGACGGCACCGAGGCGGCTCCGCCTCGGTGCTTCCCTTCTTGTGGACGCGGGAGCCCGCCTCTACTTTCGCTCCGTCTCCCCTGAGCGCAGGACCCGCCTCGGTCGAATCACGGGAGAGCCTTTTGACTCCTCTCTCCCCTTCCCCGTGGACTGGACACACGCCCTGACGGCCCTCGCGATGTGCTGGGTGGTGGCACTCGCCGCATCGCCCACGCTGGCGCAACCACACGAGGTCACCATCCAGGTGATTCCTCCCGCGGGCTACACGCCCGAGGACGCGACCCTCTACCTCTCCGGCAGCGGCGCGGCGTTCGGAGACTGGCGACCAGACGGAGTCGCGATGCGCCGCGTGAACGACGCCCTGTGGACTCATCGCCACACCACCGAGGCAGGAACGCAGCTTCGCTTCAAGGTGACGCGGGGCACGTGGAACCGGCAGGCCATCTACCAGCCGGGCACACCCGCCTCGGACACCGTCGTCGAGGTGACGGGCGACACCACGGTCACCCTGCGTCCGCTCGACTGGAACGACACGGCGTTGCAATCGGCCACGGGGACGATCCGCTACCACCACAACGTCGCGAGCCCCCGCACACGGCACGCGCGCGATCTCATCGTCTGGCTACCGCCCGGGTACGACTCGGAGCCCGAGCGCCGCTACTCGGTCCTCTACATCCACGACGGGCAGAACGTCTTCGACCGGACCACCTCCTACGGCGGGCACGAGTGGCGGATGGACGAGATCGCGGACAGCCTGATC
>JBCCPW010000139.1:0-7947 GCA_039024735.1 Bacteroidota bacterium | reverse complement strand
GAGGACTCGAAGGACGACCACCACAACTACGGCAAGCCGAAGAGCTTCGGCAAGCACGTCTGGGAGTGGATGACGTCCGTGGACCACAAGCGCATCGGGGTGATGTATCTCGTTGCCATCAGCGCGTTCTTCGCGCTCGGCGGCATCCTGGCGCTGCTCGTCCGCACGGAGCTGTACTACCAGGGGGTTGAGTTCCTCGGCAGCGAGGACGTCTACAACCGCGTCTTCACGATGCACGGCGTCGTGATGGTGTTCCTGTTCATCGTGCCGTCCATCCCGGCATCGCTCGGCAACATCATCATGCCGATCCAGCTAGGGGCGAAGGACGTGGCCTTCCCGAAGCTCAACCTGATGAGCTTCTACCTCTACATGCTGGGGGCCGGCATTGCGCTCCTGTCGCTCTCGACGGGCGGCGTGGACACCGGCTGGACGTTCTACACGCCCTACTCGGCCGAGACCGACACGATGGTGATCGCCATGGGCTTGGGGGTCTTTGTCGCGGGCTTTGCCTCGATCCTGACGGGCATCAACTTCATCGTCACGATCCACAAGATGCGCGCGCCGGGGCTGACCTGGAACCGCATGCCGCTCTTCTGCTGGGGCCTCTACGCGACCTCGATCGTGCAGGTGCTCGCGACGCCGGTCATCGGCATCACCATGCTGCTCCTGGTGCTGGAGCGCACGCTCAGCATCGGCATCTTCGACCCGGCGCTCGGCGGCGACCCGGTGCTGTTCCAGCACTTCTTCTGGTTCTACAGTCACCCGGCGGTCTACATCATGATCCTCCCGGCCTTCGGCGTGATCAGCGAGCTGATGGGGACCTTCAGCCGCCAGCGGGTCTACGGCTATCGTGCCGTCGCGCTCTCGTCCGTGGCGATTGCGTTGCTCGGATTCCTCGTGTGGGGCCACCACATGTTCACCTCGGGCCAGAGCCCAGTGAGTTCGGTCATTTTCAGCCTCATCACGTTCCTGATCGGCATCCCGTCGGGCATAAAGATCTTCAACTGGGTCTGGACGATGTACAAGGGAAGCGTGTGGCTCCAGACGCCGATGCTCTACGCGCTGAGCTTCTTGTTCCTCTTCACCATCGGTGGGGTGACGGGCATCATGGTGGGGGCCCTCGCGGCGGATATCCACCTGCACGACACCTACTTCGTGGTGGCCCACTTCCACTACGTGATGATGGGCGGCACCGTGGTCGCAATGCTCGGCGGGCTCCACTACTGGTGGCCGAAGATGACCGGACGCCTCTACAATGAGAAGTGGGGCAAGATCTCCGCGCTCCTCGTCTTCATTGGCTTCAACCTGACCTTCTTCATCCAGTTCATCATGGGGAGTCAGGGTATGCCCCGCCGCTACTACGACTACCCGGACATGCCGTGGCTGGAGCCTCTCCATCAGGTCTCCACGATGGGATCGTGGGTTCTCGGCCTGGGGCTGATGGTCGTCTTGATCAACGGCATCTGGTCTCTGTTCCGGGGCAAGCTGGCTCCGGGCAATCCGTGGGGGGGCGCCACGCTGGAGTGGACGGCCACCACCACACCGCCGGACCACCACAACTTCAAGCGCACGCCGCTGGTCACCCACGGCCCCTACGACTACAACGCTGCCCTCTACGGGATGGGCGACGGTCAGGCGGGCGACGGCCACTCGGGCGCTCCCGTTCCGGACGTGGAGATCGGTGCCCCACAGGGCGAGCCGATGATCGAAGACGGGACGCGCCAACCGACGGCGTGACCGATCTTCCCGCGTGACCGAGGCGGTCTGCTCGGCCGCCGTCCCTCCTGAGATCTCCCCTCATGGCAACTCCATCTCCCATCCCCGTCGACAGCCCCCACGCGGACGCGGGGCATGAGGGTGACGGGCATCACGGTGACGTGATGCTCCGTGGCTACGACGGCGAGCTGCACCCAGCCAACCTCCAGCACCACTTCGTCTCGTCGGAGCAGCAGTTCGAGAGTGCGAAGCTGGGGATGTGGCTCTTCCTCGTGACGGAGATCCTGCTCTTTGGGGGGATGTTCGTGGCGTACGCGATCTACCGCGCGTGGTACCCGGATCTCTTTGATCAGGCGAGCGTGGAGCTGGATACGGTCTGGGGCGCGTTCAACACGCTCGTTCTCCTGGCCTCGTCCCTCTCGGTGGCGTGGGCCATCCGAGCGGCGCAGATGGACAACCGCAAGTTGCTCGTGGGTCTGCTCTGGTTGACCGTCGCGCTAGCGGGGGGCTTTATGGTGGTCAAGTATTTCGAGTACACCCACAAATTCGACAAGGGCATTTTCCCCGGGCAGTACTTCGAGCTTGCCGAGGGCGTACCGACGGTTGCCGAACTACAGGCCGGAACGGCGACGCTTGAGCCTGCCACCGAGGCGGATGCTGACCACTCTGGCGGGGGAGAAGCAGCCGCGGGTGCGCACGGCGAAGCCGGAGCCCACGCAGACGATGGGCACGGGAAGAAAGGCGAGATCTTCTACAATCCCCGTGCGGGCATCTTCTTCTCGATCTACTACGTGATGACGGGCATCCACGGCCTTCACGTGGTCATCGGGATGATCGCCATCGGGGTCCTTGCGGTCAAAGCCCAGCGGGGGCGCTACTCCAGCGTCTACTACACCCCTGTCGAGAACGTCGGCCTGTACTGGCACGTGGTCGACATCATCTGGATTTTCCTCTTCCCCCTGATGTACCTCATCTGAGCCGCGAGTCTCCCGCCGCGGGACCGAGGCGGGGGTATGCTGCGATCTCAGAGAGTGGGTCTACACCATGGCACACGCTGCACACGGACACGACGATCACGGGGGAGGGCACCACCTCATCGCGAAGCGCGACCTCGTCGTCACGATCAGCATCCTGATCGTGTTGACGGCGCTCACCGTCGGTCTCGGTCTCCTGGAGCGCTACTACGCGGAGAATCACGACATCGAGATCTTCGGGCCGTTCTCGGTCCCCATCGCGCTGCTCATCGCGGGAACGAAAGCGTACTTCGTGGCGGCGTACTTCATGGGGCTCAAGTACGACGGAGGGACGAACCTGCTGGCCTTCGCCGGGTCCGTGATCTTCCTCGTCATCTTCCTCGCGTTCACCTACCTAGACACGGGCTTCCGCGACACGTTCGAGGAGCGGGCGGCGGTACCCGTCGATCTGTTGGAGGCCAACGAGTTGGAGGCCGCAGCTGAGAGCGAACGGCTCGCGCCCGCCTTCGAGGCCGTCCCGCTAGTGGATGCCCCAGACACGGAGCTTTTCCCGTCCGCCTCGGCAGATCCTGCCTCGGGAGACGCGATGGACGACGCCGACGGCTCGGCTCCCGCCGACACCGAGGCGGACCCTGCTGCTGACAACTAAGCCTTCAGGGTCATGCCGACCACCTCCGCCGTCGCCATCGTGTTTCTGGTGCTCTCCATCGCACTGATCTTGACAGCGGTGGCGTGGGGAGGCTGGGCGATGTGGAAGCTGGTGACGACCGAAGACGTGCCTCCTGTGGACGACGACGCGACCGTGCCGGTGGGCCTGGTGGAGATCCTCGAACGTCACCGTCAGCATCCGCCTCGTCCAGTGATGCCCTGGCACCAGCGCGTCGGGCCGGACGGAGGCGACACCGGCGATGCCCTCGCGCGAGACCTCTGGACGCGCCGCAACTGATTCCTGACGGCCCTTCGGGGCTCGCGACCTGAGATCGCCCACAGATATGAAAGTCACTGAGCACTACGAGCGTGCGACGGAGCCGCTCATCTCCTACGAGATCATCCCGCCCAAGCGAGGCGGATCGGTCGCGCAGGTACTGGAGATCGTGGAGGCCCTCGCGCCGTTCCACCCGCCGTTCATCGATGTCACGAGTCACTCCGCCGAGGCGACGTACGAGGAGATGCCGGATGGCTCGATCCGTCGGAACGTGAAGCGGAAGCGTCCGGGCACATTGGGGCTGTGCGCCGCCATCCAGCACCGGTTCGGCATTGATGCGGTGCCGCATGTGTTGTGCCGAGGGTTCACACGCGAGGAGACCGAGGACGCGCTCATAGAACTGAACTATCTCGGGATCCACAACCTGCTCGCAGTCCGAGGCGATGACCACGGCATTCGCAAGCAGGAGCGTCCGGACCGTTCCGTGAACGAGTACGCCGTCGATCTCGTCCGGCAGATCGCCGCGATGAACGACGGGACATACCTCGATGAGGGGCTGCTCGACGCGGCCCCCACCGACTTCTGCATCGGCGTGGGCGGGTACCCCGAGAAGCACGAGGACGCTCCCAACCTGACATGGGACGTGCTCCACCTCAAGCGCAAGGTGGACGCGGGCGCGCACTACGTCGTCACGCAGATGTTCTACGACACCCCGCGCTACCTCGACTTCGTGGAGCGCTGCCGCGATGTGGGCATCACGGTGCCCATCGTGCCCGGTCTGAAGATTCTGACCAACAAGCGGCACCTGCGCACGCTGCCTCGCATTTTCAAGGTGGACATCCCTGAATCCCTCGCGGCCGAGGTGGAGGAGGCGCGGCCCGAGCACGTCCCAGACATTGGCATCGAGTGGGCGCGTCAGCAAGCCGAGACGTTGATGGAGGCCGGGGTCCCGGGCATCCACTTCTACATCATGGCGGATCCGCAACACGTGCTCCGCGTCGTGGAGCCGATGCGGGCGTAGGACGACGGCATCCGCCTCGGTGAGTGTGTCTGCACCCCGAGGCGGGGAACGTCATGCGTGTCGCCGTCGGCGGAGGCGTGCCTTGTACCGGAGCACACGTCGCCTCATCTGACGGACGGCGGCGCTGACGGCGGTTTCGTGCGTGGGGCCGTCCGCCGAGGCGGTGAGCGTCTGGCGATGGACGCGAAGGGCCAGCTCGGCAAGCTTGGCTCCGGCGTCGTCCTCCAGGACCACGCGGGCATCGTGGATACCGTCGTAGAGGCGATCCAGGCCCCCGACCTGGCGCGCGATGTGGGCGCGAAGGCCGTCGGTGGCCTCGAACTGGCGAGCGGTGATCCGGGTCGGCTGTGTCATGGGCTCGGGGCGGATGGACGAGGGCGGACCGAGAGGATCGGACCGTGGACCTATTGTGTAGGAACGGCGAAGCAGGAAGTCAAACGAATCCGACAGGTCGCGGTCCGTTTGTCACACCGCGAGGTACCGATCCTCCAACTCGCGCATGGCGGCGCGCTCTTCGTTCGTGGCGTCGTCGTGACCGGCGAGGTGGAGCAGGCCGTGGACGACGTACCGGAGCGCCTCGTGCTCGAACGTTGCGCCGTGCTCAGGGGCGACCTCGCGCGCTGTGTCCAGATCCACGTAGACCTCGCCTTCGATCCCGCCTCGCGCTGCGTCGTCGTCGTTCAGCGGGAACGAGACCACGTCGGTGTTCCAGTCGTGCCCGAGCCAGTCGCGGTTGAGATCGCGGACGAGCGTGTGGTCCGCGAGGATGACGTTGACCTCGGTCCACCGGACGCCCTCGCCCTCGGCGACGCGCTGGGCAGCGGCCTGGACCGCCTCGGTGCCGAGGCGGAGAGACGCGTGCGCATGAAAGACCGAGACGCCGCCGGTTTCCGCTTCGCTACTCAAACATCGTCTCGCCGAGCGAGAGGACGACGGCGGCCTGCATCACCTCGGGACGCAGCGCGAGGAAGTCCGCCGAGAGCAGCCGCTCGGGGACGTTGGCGTAGAGCGAGCACCCGGCGCCACGTTCCACCACGAGGCCGGAGACACGCTCGCCATCGCGGCCCAGGAAGAGAGCTTCCCCGAGGTCCTTGCTCGCGACGACGGCCTCGCAGCCCTGAAGCTGGAGGTGTGCCACCTGGCTGTAGACCGTCACGAGGCTGCCGTCTTCCGTGTCTGGCATCACTTCCAACACGAGTTGCCGCCCGCTGGCAGCGTCGTTCAGAGAGAAGCGAACGATCTCGCCCTCGTGCTCGGGCTCCACGCCGAGAGCGGCGGCGATGCGGTCGAGGTCGGCAGAAGAGAGGGCCATGAGCGGGCGGGAGGCAGAGACGAAAGGTACGCCAGCCGGACGCGGGATCGCCCGCCTCGGTCCACATCGCGGCACCGAGGCGGGAGCGTGAGACGGCCCGAACACGAAACGGACAATCACGTCCGCCTCGGTACTCGTCTCAGCACCGAGGCGGAACGGGTCAGCCTTCCTCGGACGGAGGCGGAGGCTGGGCGAGGAGTTCAGCCTGCTGGCGGAAGTCCTCGGCGGAACGCCGCACGCTCTCGTCGCCGACCGCCACGGCGAGCCGATCCGAGAAGGCGGCGGCTGCATCGAAGGCCTCGCCCTGCATGTAGGCGAGCGTCACGAGCTGGACGTACTGCATCGCGGTCTCCTGCTCGCTGACGGTGCTCGCTGTGGCGATCTGCGCGAGGGCTTGATCCTCGGCGCCGCGCAGGGTGCGAACGAGCCCGTCCTGGTCGCCCAGCGCGGTGTACGCCTCGGCGAGCGTGTAGAGGCTGGGGAAGGAGGGAGGCACCGTGGTGTCTGGAATCTCCTCCTCCAACCGTCCGAGAGCCTGCCGGGCGGCGTCGGTCTCTCCGCGCGCCGCGAGCCCGGCCGCGAGCCCGCCGAGGGTCCGCCGGTACGAGTCGGCCATGTTGCGGGCGTTCTCGTCGAGGTACACGTCGGGGTCGTTGAGGCCGTTGAGCCGGAACTTCGAGAGCCGATCCAGCGCGATCTCCGGGACCACGTATCCGTCCGGCCCGACGCCCGCCCGTTCCAGCGGGACCACTCGCCTCGCGAGCCCTTCGTTCTGGAAGTAGGGCTGGAGGTTCAACTCCGAGTCAGGCCCGACGGTCGTGGCGAAGTAGACGGGGCGTTCCCATCCCGCCTCGGCGTTGGCCTTGAGAATGTCGAGCACGGCGAGGTCGGCGACGTACAGGGCGCGGCGGTCCTGGGCGATGGGGCTTGGGCGTCCCTCGATGCGCCACGTCATCTGGCTCGGGATCGCGCTCGTGTCCATCCGCCCGATGACCGTCTCATCGAAGAGTTGGTCCGGGTTCACCGGCAGCGTGTAGTCCCCGGCAGGGAAATCGTAGATCGGCGTAAGCCGGTCCACCTGCTCGTCCGTGAGCGAGAACGGGATCGGGGCGCTGTCGCGGCTCCACTGGTTCTTGAGCTGCTTGATGTACCAACTCGTGTTGAGCAGCGAGAGGTTGACCACCCGCACGTCGCGGCGGACGCCCATTACCTCCTGCATGTACCACAGCGGGAAGGTGTCGTTGTCGCCGTTGGTGAAGATGATGGCGTTCGGCGCCGTGCTCTCCAGCATGTTGGTCGCGAAGTCCGTCGCGATGGTGCGGCCGGAGCGGTCGTGATCGTCGTAGTTCTCGACGGCCATCCAGCCGGGCACCGCCGCGAAGCACAGCGCCGCGACGCCCATCGGTACAAACCGCTGGAGGGATTGCGCCTGGCGCTGGAGCGCCTCGGCGGTCAGCGCGATCAGCCCCGTCGCGCCCAGGCCGATCCACAGCGAGAAGGCGAAGAAGCTCCCCACGTACGAGTAGTCACGTTCTCGCGGCTGGAGCGGCGTCTGGTTAAGGTAGATGATGATCCCGAGCCCAGAGATGATGAAGAGCACCGTCACGGCCAGGGCTCGTCTCCAATCCTTCTGGTAGTGGAACGCGAGGCCGATCAACCCGAGGAGCAGCGGGAGGAAGAAGTAGGCATTCCGACTCGCGGCCTCGCTCGGCGTCAGGCTGGCGAGATCTCCTTTGCCTCGGAAGCCCGAGATCCATCCCGCGTCTTGCGTGTCCCCGGCTCGCCCGGCGAACTGCCACATGAAGTACCGCCAGTACATGTGCCCGACCTGGTACCGGAGGAAGTAGTCCAGGTCCGAGTCGTACCGACCGTACTCGCGCAGGTGCGTCGGCTCGAAGGAGTGGCGGCGCGGGAAGAGGACCTCGTCCGCCTCGCGGAACTGACCAGAGAGCGGGTCCACGCGGTAGCCGACCATCCCCGACGACTGCTCGTACGTGTG
>JBCCPW010000138.1:0-8007 GCA_039024735.1 Bacteroidota bacterium | reverse complement strand
CGGTTGACCGCCTCGGCAGTGTCGTAGACGAAGAACCCTCCGGTACCGGAGTGCTCAACGGTCCCCGCGTTGATGAACGAGGCACCCGCGCCACGCACGCCTCGCGAGCCGCTCGTGCCCGTCAGGCGCACGACGCCCCTGTTGGTCAGGGCGCCCTCCTCCTGGTAGTTCGAGATCCACGTCATGCCCGTGCCGCCGAGGTCCCAGATGGCACCATCGGCGGCGGTGAACTCATCGTCGAGTTGAACGGTCCCCTCGGGGGCGCCAGACGTGGTCCCCTCGAAGCGGACACCCCCCGCGTTGAAGCGCAGCAATGCATCCTCGGCGACGGCGAAGGCCGCGTCGGTGTGAGTGCTGGGTCGGTCGAAGCGCACCTCTCCGGTCTGCACGTCGAGGGTGCCTTCGTTCTCGACGACGAGACCGCCGCTTCCGAACTGCGAGACGGCGTCGCCTCCGCTCTTGCGAACCGTGGCGCCCGCCTCGTTGCGGAAGGTGCCGAGGCTGGTGAAGCCGAAGATGTCGCCGTCGCCCGTGAGATCCCAGAGGCTGGTGTTGACCGCCTCGGCGGTGTCGTAGACGTAGAACGCTCCAGTGCTGGAGTGCTCGACGGTCCCCGCGTTGGTGAACGAGGCGCCCGTGCCGCGCACGCCGCGCGAGCCGCTCGTGCCCGTCAGGCGCACGAGGCCCCGGTTGGTGAGGGCGCCTTCCTGCTGGTAGTTCGAGGTCCACGTCATGCCTGTGCCGCTGAGGTTCCACACGGCACCGTCGGCGACGGTAAAGGGGTTGTTGAGTTGAACGACGCCCTGCGGCGAGCCGGTCGTGGTGCCCTCGAAGCGGACGCCACCGGAACTGAAGAACAGCAACGCCGCCTCTGCGACGGCGAAGACCGCGTCCGTGTGCGTGCTGACGCTGTTGAATTGGACGGTGCCCGTTTGCACGTCGAGCGTGCCCTCGTTCTCGACGACGAGGCCGCCGCTTCCGAACTGCGAGACGCCGCTGCCCCCGCTCTTTCGAACCGTGGCGCCCGCCTCGTTTCGGAAGGTGCCGAGTCCGGTGAAGCCGAAGATGTCGCCATCGCCGGTGAGGTCCCAGAGGCCCTCGTTGCTCACCGAGGCGGTGTTGTAGACGTAGAACGACCCGGTGCTGGAGTGCTCGACGGTGCCGGTGTTGGTGAACGAGGCGCCTGTGCCGCGCACGCCGCGCGAGCCGCTCGTGCCTGTCAGGCGCACGAGGCCGTTGTTCGTGATGGCTCCGCTCGTGATGTAGTTCGAGACCCAGTTGAGAACGCCGTTGGCACGGATCGTGGCCGTCTGACCCACTGCGAAGGCGCGGTTGAGGACCAGGGTTTGGGTGCCGTTCGCCCCGCCGAGCACGAGGTCCTGAACGCTCGGGGAGCCGGAGGCCAGCGTGACGGTGTAGGTGCCGTCTACCGTGATACACGCCACATCGGCGGCGCCGGGCACCTGGTTGGGTGTCCACCGAGACGCGTCATTCCAGTCGCCGCTTGTGGCACTGGCCCAGGACACCGTACAGGTCTGGGCGACACTCGGGGAAACCGAAAACAGAAGGGCCGCGAGGAGAAGGAACGAGGGCCAGCGCATGGGCAAAGGGGAGGGATTCGTTCCATAAGAGTCGGAAACCCGGGTCAAACCGGCTCACGGCTGTGAGATTTTTTTCTCGGGGCATGGGAGCCACGGCGTTGCTCTGCCGCTCCGCCACGGGCGGCCCGCGCGAAGGACGAGCGCCGGGAGAGCGCCGCCTCGGTGGTCTCGCGGACGCACCGAGGCGAGACGACAGGGGGCGCGGATGCCTCCGCCTCGGTGCATCGTCTCACAGCACCGAGGCGGGCACACCCGGGAGCCACGCGCCGTCTCCCGACGTTCATCCCGCGACCCCCTCCCGCACCCATGGCCGACGCCCCCCGAAAGCCCGCCATCGTCGTCGTGGACGACGAACCCGAGGTCCTCCGCGCCATCGCGCGCGATGTGCGCCGCCGCTACGGCGACGACTACCGCGTCATCCGCACGTCCTCCGGCGAGGAAGCCGTGGACGCGGTGCGCCAACTCACCGAACGAGGCGACGCCGTGGCCCTCGTTCTGAGCGACCAACGGATGCCGGGCATCGGAGGCGTGGAGACACTCAAGCGGATTCAGGAGCACGCCCCTCGGGCCAAGCGCGCCATGCTCACCGCCTACGCCGACACCGATGCCGCCATCGGCGCGATCAACGACGGCCGCGCGGACTACTACCTCCTCAAGCCCTGGGACCCGCCCGACGACAAGCTCTACCCCGTTCTGGACGACCTCCTGGAGGACTGGCGCGCGGGCTACCGCCCCGGCTACGGCGGCCTCCGGCTCGTTGGGGACCGCTGGAGCCCAGACGGTCATCGCCTCCGCGACTTCCTCTCGCGCAACCAGATCCCGTACACCTTCCTCGATGTGGAGCGAGACCCCGAGGCGGCCCGCCTCGGTGAGGGCGCGAACCTCCCGCTCCTCCTCACGCCCGAGGGGGAGCGCCTGGAGAATCCCGCGAACGCCGAGGTGGCCCAGACGGCGGGGATGCAGCAAACCGCCGCGCGCGACTTCTACGACCTCGCCATCGTGGGCGGCGGCCCGGCGGGCCTCGCGAGTGCGGTCTACGGCGCGAGCGAGGGCCTCAAAACGGTGCTCATTGAGCGGGAGGCGCCGGGAGGGCAGGCGGGGACCTCCTCGCGCATCGAGAACTACCTGGGTTTCCCCTCGGGGCTCTCCGGCGCGGATCTCGCGAGGCGAGGCGTGAGCCAGGCCAAGCGCTTCGGTGTGGAGATCCTCTCGCCCGTGGAGGTCACCGGGGTGCGCACCGATGGTCCGTACAAGATCCTCGCGCTGGACAGCGGCGGCGAGGTGGCCTGCCACGCCCTCATGCTCTCCGTGGGCGTGGACTGGCGGAAGCTCCCCGCCGGTGGCGCCGAACGTCTGGAAGGGCGAGGCGTGTACTACGGGGCCGCCATGACCGAGGCGATGGGGTGCACAGGCGAGCACGTGTTCGTGGTCGGCGCGGGCAACTCCGCGGGGCAGGCCGCGCTGCACTTCGCGGACTACGCGGAGCGGGTCACCATCGTCGTTCGCGGCGACGATCTCGCCAAGAGCATGAGCCAGTATCTCGTGGACCGCATCGACGCGCACGAGCGGATTCACGTGCGGCTGCGCCACGAGATCGTGGAATGCACGGGCGACGATCACCTCGAACGGGTGTGTCTCCGCGACAACGCCACCGGAGAGACACGCGAGACCGACGCCCACTACGTCTTCGTGTTCATCGGCGCTGCCCCCAAGACGAGTTGGCTGGGCGATCTGCTGGCGCGAGACGAGCGCGGGTTCGTCCGCACCGGCCCCGACCTGACCGACGACGACCTCGACGGCTGGCCGCTGGAGCGCGACCCGTTTCTGCTGGAGACGAGCGTGCCCGGCGTGTTCGTGGCGGGGGACGTGCGTCACGAGTCCGTCAAGCGCGTCGCGAGCGCCGTCGGCGAGGGCTCGGTGGCGGTCGCGTTCGTGCACCGTCACCTCGCGACGCTCTGAGCGCCCGCCTCGGTGATTCCTGGACGCACCGAGGCGGACGAGGGCGTGGATGACAGCCGGAGCGGCCGGACTCGGTAGTGGTCCGTAGAATCCTCCACTGACCCCCTTCGCCCTCAGGTACATGCCCCGTCTCCCCCTCGCGCTTTTCCTCGTCCTGTTCGTCGGCTGCACCGAGGCGGACACATCCTCGTCCGCCGACTCCGGCGATCTCGCGGGAACGTGGGTGCTGGAGGAGCAGCAGCGCTCCAGCGCCATTCCCTCCGGCGTGGAGCAGACCCTCACGTTCGGGTCGGACGGTCGGTTCGTGAACGAGCAAACCAGCGAGGGCATGGGCGCCCGCATGGAGGGCACCTACCGGGTCGCCGCAGACACCCTGTACCTCACTGTCACGTCGATGCAGATCGATGGCGAGACCATTACCACCGAGGGGGCGCCCGCCGAGGCGACCGCCGCCGTGTGGGGCTTCGAGGAGGACCGCCTCGTCCTGCGCACCGCCTCCGGTGGCCCGGACGCCTCCCAAGACATCTACCGCCGCGTTCCCTAGCGCTCCCTCCCATGCGATCAACCGCTTGCCTTCTCGCCGTTCTGCTTCTCGCGCCCGTCGCGCTCGCCCAGGACCCTGCCGCCATGATGGAGCAGGCCCGCCAGCGGATCGTGGCGAACCTGGTAGAGCAAGGCTTCACCGAGGCGGACGCCGCGTACGTCGCGACCTGCTCCACCGGGGAGACCGATCCTGCAGGCGACCCGTGCGATCCTGCGCGTGTGGAGAGCATCCTTCAACAGAACGCGCCCGAGATGCCCCCCGAGCCGGAGATGCCAGAGCCATCCCCGGCGCCTGAGATCGTGGAGGAGGAGCCGCGCTACCCGCCGATGCCCGACGTGCCCGACACGAGCACCGCCTCGGTCCGGACGCAGGGCGTCCCGGCGCTCACCTTCGACGGGTACGCCTACGTCACGCCCAACTCCGAGGAGTTCGCCGTGCTCGCCATCGCGTCCGGCCGCCTCATTCCGGGACCGAGGGCGTTGCAGGCCAACGGTAGCTGGGACCTGCCCGAGACCGGGACGTTTGCCATGATCGAGGTCCGTCTCTACGGGGGGCTTCGCGAGGAAACCCGCACGACCACGCGCGCGGTCGGCTTCTCCGTTCACAACGCCGATGGAACGCTGGCAGACGGCCCCAGCTACGACGTCACCGAGTCCACGATCGTCATCTCGCGCATCGTGCGCAATGAGGACGGGCTGCCCATCCGGGCCATCGGCACGATGGACCTCGTGGCGGATGTGATGGAGGAGGACGGAACGGTGACGGGCACGCAGCGGCTTCTGGCCTCCTTCGAGGCCGTCCCGGGCATGATCCCGCCGCCGTAGCGTTTCCCGCCTCGGTGCGTCCTGCTCTGGGCATCAACGGGAGAACCGAGGCGGAGGGAGCCCGAGCGCGCGCGCGGCGTTTGTCTGTCCGAACAAACACCCGCGCGCCATGTTGACCGCCGCCGACTTCCAGATCGTCGATGTCTTTCACGACCAGCCCGAGGCGGACCTCGCATGGCTGGCCGAGACCGCCGAGGAGCGAACCTTCGTTGCTGGCGAGGCGCCCTTCGAACACGGCGAGAAGGCGGAGGAAATGTTTGTCGTGCTGGAGGGCGCCTTCCAGATCTTCGCCGTGGTCAACGGGCAGAAGCGGCCGTTCGGGACGGTCGAGGCGGGAGACATCTCCGGCCTTCTCCCGTTCTCGCGCATGGAGACGTTCGGCGGCGAGGGCACCGTGACCGAAGACCTCCGGATCGCAGCCATCCACAAGGACGACTTCTGGCAGATGATGGAGCGGATGCCGGAGGTCGGGAAGCGCCTCGTGGCCCGCATGACGGACCGCGTGCGGGAGTCCTCGCGGCAGAGCCAGCAGCGCGAGAAGATGCTCGCCCTCGGCAAGCTCTCCGCCGGGCTCGCGCACGAGCTCAACAACCCCGCCTCGGCGATCCGGCGGGGCGCCTCGGATCTCCGCGAGCGGTTCGGGCACATGATGCCGCTCGTCTCCCGGCTCGTCGGTCACGGCCTCGCGCCGGATCAGGTGGAGGCCGCCCGCGCCGCGTTCCAGACCTGCACCGCGCCCACGCCCGGCACGCAGTCCGCGCTGGAGCGGAGCGAGCGCGAGGACGACCTGGCCGACTGGCTGGAGGATCACGATGTGCCCCACGCCTACTTCGTCGCCGAGGTCCTGGCCGAGGAGGGCGCGACGGTCAGCGCCCTGGAGCACCTCGCGGACATGCTCCCCTCAGAGTCCCTGCCCGACGTGGTGCTCTGGATCGAGAAGGGCATGGCGGTGGACCGCCTCATGGCGGAGATCGAGCGCTCTGCCGTTCGAATCTCGGATCTCGTGGCGTCCATCAAGTCGTACTCGCACATGGACCGCGCGCCCGCGCGCCAGTCCACGGACGTGCACGAGGGCATCGACCAGACGCTCACGATGCTCGGGCACGCCATCAAAAAGAAGAGCGTGTCCGTGCAGCGCGCCTACGGCGAGGACGTTCCCGAGGTCTGTGTCTACCCCGGCGAGATCAATCAGGTCTGGACCAACCTCCTCGACAACGCCATCGATGCGGTAGAGGAGGGGGGCACCATCGCGATCCGGTCGTGGCGCGAAGGGCGGCTTGTCTGTATCGCCCTGACCGACGACGGCGCGGGCATCCCGGCGGACATCCGCGACCGCATCTTCGAGCCGTTCTACACCACCAAGGCACCCGGCGAAGGCACCGGCCTCGGTCTCGATGTGGTGCAGCGGATCGTCGGCCAGCACGAGGGCCGCATCGACGTGCAGAGCGAGCCCGGGCAGACGACGTTCACGGTCTGCCTCCCCATCGACGCGCCGACGCAGGCGGTGGAGGTGCCGGACGAGGCTGAGGCGGTGGCCTGATTCCTTCCGCCTCGGTGCTCCGGTGGGGCCACCGAGGCGGGAGCCTCGCGCCCTGTCTGTCCGGTCGCCCGGCAGAATCGCCCCGCCTCGGTGCTCCGCTCAGAGCCACCGAGGCGGACGGGGGTCGATCAGCGCACGACGGTCAGCCGCTGCGTGTGGAGCGTGCCATTCGCACTCAGCCGAACCACGTAGACCCCCGCAGGGAGCCGATCCGTGGGCAGTGTCACCTCGTGGTGTCCCGCCGACTGCACACCGTCCGCGAGCCGCACAATCTGGCGACCGACGGCATCGAACACTGCCAGGCGGACGGGGCCGTTCGCAGGGAGGGCATACGGGATGGTCACGCTCTCCCGAGCCGGGTTCGGGTAGGGCTCGGCCAGCGAGACGCGCTCGATGTTCTCAGGTGTCTCTTCTGCTGCGACCGGTGCCGTTGGCGTAATCTCTTGCCACAGCGTCCATGCACCCGTGCCGACAGCATGGGTTGCTCTCACGCGCCAGTGATACGTCGTGCCAATCTCGAAGGCGAACGGGTCCACCGTCACCCCCAGGCTGTCCACGCCGGAGCGCTCCAGGAGCAGGGTCAGCGAGGTGGTGTCCGAGGCGACCTGGAGGTCGTAGCTCGCGGGGGTGGACAAGAGGTCGGGTATCCAGTTCAGCCGGGCGGGGGGCTCTGTGCCCGTGTAAGGCTCCAGAATCGGCGGTGGGGGCGGTGCTACCGTTCCCGGACTCAGCCTCTCGATGGCGATCCCACCCGGGAGGCCTCTGGTAAGCGGACGGGCGAGCGTGAGCGTCGAGGATCCGTCCGCGGGTCCAGCCGCCACGCCGATGACCTGAACGGTTTCGGTCTCCGCGCCACGAAGGAGCAGGACATCACCCTCGGCCACATCGGAGATATTCCTCCGCAGCCCTTCACCCTCAGTGGATGCAATGGTGATTGAGGCGTCGCCCTCCTCGGCGGCGGCCGTTGTCTCCCATTCGGACACACCGTCTTGTGTGAGCAGCCAGACGGCCGCATCGTAGCCAAGGCTCACGGTCTGAGTCTGGATCGGGCCACCCGCCCCGGATAAGGCAAGCACCGCCACGTTGTCGTGAAGGCTGGTCTGTCCGTCTTGGAAGTACTGGACAGGGCCCCCGTTGAATACGTTCGGGTGCACAAGCGCAGAGGCTTCTTGCACCTTCAGGGTGTAGGCGCTCGCAGGTCCCTGTCTCGCGATCTCGGGGGCTGCGGCTGCGACGAAATCGATTAGGTCCCCTTCGAACCAGACGACCAAGAACGGCGGAAACGGTCCGTTGAGCCGCGTAAACGCTGCCGCGGGGAGATCGAAGACGGAGGTGAACCAGTGGTACAGGAACAGGTCGGAGGCTTTCTTGACGGGGTCGGCCAGTTCGGAGGCTGCTACCCATGCCACACCGAGGGGGCCCGTAGACCCGTAGATCGTCGTGGCGACCGTACACGTCCAGGCGTTGAGCACGTTGGTCCGCCCGACGACGGCGTTCCTCTGATAGGCCGCCAGCCGCGACGTGCCGAGTACCTCGTCG
>JBCCPW010000137.1:0-8026 GCA_039024735.1 Bacteroidota bacterium | reverse complement strand
GGACACCCGCGAGGAGGACTGGAGCCGACAGGTGGCGCGCACGTGGACCGTCGTCGCGCGGCGCGTGGCGGCCCGCCTCGCGACGGACGCCCGCTACCGCCTCTTCCTCCGCGATGGCACCGAGGCGGACCGCGTCTTCGCGCTCACCGTCGCCCGGCTGCGGCTCGCGTTCGCGGTGGGCGCCATGCGGTACGGCTTCTTCGTCGCGCGGAAGCCGTAGGGCGGTCCGCCTCGGTGCGTGTCACCGGATGACGGCCAACTCGCTCGCGTCGAACGAGACCGGCTCGGGGTTCGCCTGGATCGTTGCGTACGCAGGCTCCGGGCGGCGGATCTCCATCGTGCGGATGAGGCCGAACACGCCGCCGAGGTCGCCCCGGAGCCAGCCGCGTGGGGCATTCCACGAGAGCGTCCAGAAGCCGCCGTCGGACTCGAAGAAGAGCGCGGCGCTGTCACACGTCGGCGGGGTGCCCTCCGGGGTGGGCCGGAAGAAGCCGTACGCCGCAAACGGGAGACCGGCACGGTCGAGCGGGTTGGCCTCCACGTCCACCGCAATCGACGAGATGACGCGGTCGGGAATCCGCTCCTGGAACGCCTCGTGGGTGAACGCGACGAAGTTGTTCAGGCTGGCGTGCTGCGGGATGACCTCGCGAGGCGTGAACGAAAGGAGCAGCCGCTCGGTCCACCCGTCGCCGTCGATGTCGAGCTCGTAGGCCTGCGTCACGTTGGGCGTCTGGAGCAGCGCTTCGTCCACCTCGGCCTGGGCGGAGTCTGGGAAGTGGAACTGGATCTGGAGGTCCTGGGCCACCGAGGCGACCGGCAGGAGGAGGGCGAACACGAGGCAGCGCATGGCGCGAGGAGCAAGTGGAGACGAAGCATAGCGAGAAGGTGCTAAAAAATCAACAGTCGAAATCGCCGAACCTCAGCGTTTCTCGGGTGTGGAAGCGCTTACGTTCCGGAATGCCTCCTGCTCGCATGCTCCGTCTTATCGCCCTCGTCCCGCTCCTCGCGGGCTGCGCCGTGTCCACCCCCATCGCCCAGCCGTCGGACCCCTCGCCCGAGGACCCTCCCGCCTCGGTGACCTCCGCCTCGATGACGGCGCCGACGCCTTCCGACGCGGAGCGCGCCCAGGGGTACGCCCTCCGGGGCGACTCGACCGTCTTCGTCTTCGACCCCGCCCCGTACGGCATCGCCGCGCCTGAGCGCGTCGTCGTGACGGGTGCGTTCCGAGGATGGAGCACCGACATGGACGATCCCGCCTGGGCCCTCACCGAGGCGGACGGCCTCTGGATGCTCGCGGTCGCCAACCCGGAGTTCGCCGAGATCGGCCCGTCCGCCCCGTTCAAGTTCCGCGTGGACGCCGGGCGCTGGCTCGATCCTCCCGCCTCGGCGCCGAACGTGGAGGGCGGCAACCTCGTCTTCCTCTACGGCGTCACGCCCGCTCGTCTCGTCGCTGGGCTTCGCGGCGAGCAGAGCGTCTGGGTGGAGGTCACGGGGACCGCGCGCCCCACGGATCCCGCCGCGTACCGCATCGTCCGGTGGGACGGCACTGAGATTCCTGTCGCGACGGTCATTCCCAACGGCGCCGCGACGGCGCTCCTCGTCCCGGGCCACGGCACCACCGAGGCGGATCCCTTCGAGCCGGATCTCCGCCCCACGCGTCTGGAGACCAACCAGGTCCATTATGTGGAGGTCACCGCCCCGGACCAGCCGCGCCCGCTCCGCTCGATGGCGCGCTTCGACGGCCTATGGCGCGACCTCGCCGACGCCGGGTTCCTCGGCGCGCGGATCGTAGACACCTGCCCCGGATGCGCCGCGCTCAACCTCGCCACGGAGGTCCGGCTCTTCGCGCCCCGCGCGGACTCCGTGACGGTCCATTTCTACCGGGACCGCACCGGTCCGGCGTTCGCGAACGAGCCCATGACCCGCACCGCGACCGGCGTCTGGGAATGGCGTGGCGAGGGCCTCACGCCGGGCGCAGGCGACTGGTACGACTTCTCCGTTTTCGGGCCGGACGGCCCCGGCTCTCACTTCACCAACCAGACCGGCGACACGGTCTCGGATCCCTATGCCCTCGTGAGCGACGACTCGTGGGGCCGCGCGCGCATCTGGCAGGACCGCTTCGATCCGCCTCAGCCGGTCCGAGGCGGGCGTCCCGCGATGGAGGACGTGGTGGCCTACGAAGTGCACCTGCAAGACTTCACCGACCGCCTGCCCGTCGGGGCGGGGGCCGGAGCGCTGGAGATGTTCGCGCTGCCGGGCCTCACCAACTCGCACGGCGCGCCCATCGGGCTGGACTACCTCGTGGACCTCGGCATCAACACGGTCCATCTGATGCCGGTGCAGGAGTACCTCCACTACCCCGATGAGGCGTGGCAGGCCGCCTTCGCGGACGACCCGTTCATGCAAGAGCAGGGCGTCGCGAGGGAGAACTACCAGTGGGGCTACCGCACGACGCACTCCCTCGCGGTGGAATCCCGCTTCCGCTCCGAAGGCGACGAGCCCGGACGCGAGCGCGAGCGCTTCCGCGACCTCGTGGACGCTCTCCACGAGCGCGGCATGGCGGTCCTGATCGATGTGGTCTTCAACCACACGGGCGAGGACATGGAGGGCCAACTCCAGACGCTCACCTTCAACGGCATCGACAAGCACTACTACTACCGCCTCGATGCTGAGGGCAACCACATCGGGGTGTTCGGCAACGAGGTCAAGTACGAGAACCGTCCGATGACCCAGCGTTGGCTGCTGGATCAACTCCGTCACTACGTGGAGGTGTTCGGGGTGGACGGCTTCCGCATCGACCTCGCGGGCCAGACGGACGAGCAGACGCTCCGCTGGATCCAGGCCGAACTGGGCGAGGACGTGCTCATCTACGGCGAGCCGTGGATCGGCTCCAACGACCCGGACTACGAGGCCAACCCGGACTGGGACTGGTACAAGATTGACAGCCCCATCACCTTCTTCCAGGACGACGCCCGCAACGCGTTCAAGGGCTCGCCCAGCGATCACCCCTCGCCGGATCCTGCGACGCGTGGTTTCGCAGGTGGTGACACCGAGGTGCGCGAGGACGCCATGCGCGGCATCGCCAACGACTATCCCGAAGAGCCGACCCCCAACGCGGGCATCAACTACCTCGACATCCACGACAACTGGGCGCTCGCCGACCGCTTCGCGACGTGCGAGACCGGCGAGTGTGCGTGGGACGGCCGGGCGGGTGTCCGCGAGGCCGAGATGCGCCTCGCGGCGGCCATCCTGACGACCAGCCTCGGTCCCATCGTGATCCACGGCGGGACAGAGATCGCGAAGAGCAAGGGCGTCGCGCCGTTGCCGGAAACAATCGGCGGGGAGCAGGTGCTCACGGCGATGTCCATCGCGCCGATCTACATCAAGGGCCGAGGCGACACCTACAACCTCCGCACGGCCAACCAGTACGACTGGGAGCACGTCGGCTGGGCCGACGGCCCGGTGGACTACCCGGGGATGTACGACTGGTGGAAGAGCCTCATCGCGCTGCGCATGAGCGAGGCGGGCGAGGTGCTGCGCATCGGCACCGAGGTGCCCGAGGGCCACGTCGTCTTCCATGACCACGACGACCCGCACGTGCTCGTCTACACCATCGGGGATCGGTTCCACGTCACGCTCAACACCGGCGGCGAGGCCGTGGAGATCGGCCCGCGCTCACTTCCGGGCGACGGGTGGGTGCTCCGCGCGATGTCCAGCGAGAGTGGCGTGAACATCTCCCCGACCGACGAGTCCGTCCAGCGCTTCCGCACGACGGGCGAGATCACGGAGCAGACGCTCGGCCCGAAGGGCGTCGCGATCTGGGTTCGCGAGTAGACCGACCGATTCGGCCCGCCTCGGTGTCTGCGTGGGACCTCCCGCACGCGCACCGAGGCGGGAAGGCCGCTACCGTCCGCTGCCCGTCTCGTCCATGACCCGCGCCTGCGTGAACTCGACGGTGAAGCCGAGCACGTCGTCCTCGATCGTCGCCTCCATCGTCGCCTGGCCGGTCACGGGCTCGCCCTCGGTCGGCGCGTAGCGGTAGCGGGCCGCCGCGACGTCTTCTTCCCACCCGTTCGAGGCGGGAGAAGGAAAGCGGAGCGTGAGCGTGCCCGCCTCGGTCCAGATCTGGAGCGAGCGGATCTCGCGGCCCGCCGGGACCTGCCCCCGGCCCCCGTGCATCGTCTCGCGCGCCGAGAGTTGGATCGGGGTGCCCAACCGGCCATCGGCGGCGAAGGCGATCTGGGTGGGGGCAGGCTCGTCCTCTTCGACGCCGACCAGGATCTCCGCCTCGGCGGAACCCGCCGAGAAGGGGAGATTCCCGACGTAGATGCGTTTGGGCTGATGCTCCGCCGCCTCGGTCTGGACATGCATCGGGGCGGCGAGCGTGAGGAGGAGCGCGAGGGAGAGGAGGGAGGGAGCAACCGCTGTCATCTCAAACGGGAACGTGTGGACCCCACCATACGACATCGCCTCGTCGGTTGGAACATCGCGCGGCGGTAGATGGAACGAGACACTCGGGTTTCGCCTTTCTGCACTCGCGCGTGCGCGTCTCGTATCACCCCGGCTACGTCGTCCCCCTGCCCGAAAAACATGCCTTCCCGATGGGCAAGTTCTCGGCGCTGCACGAGATCCTGCTCGCCGAGGGCGTGATCACCGAGGCGGACGTGATGGCCCCGCGCGAGGCGGACTGGAGCGACCTGCTGCTCGTCCACACGCGGCGCTACCTGGAGGCCCTCGCGACGAGCACCCTCTCGCGAGCTGAGGAGCGCCGGATGGGGCTTCCGCAGAGCCCGGCTCTCTGGCGCCGCAGCCGCCTCGCCGTCCAGGGCACGATGAGCGCCTGCCTCGCGGCGCTTCAGGACGGCCTCGCGGGCAACCTCGCGGGGGGCACGCATCACTCTCACCCCGACGGCGGCCGGGGCTTCTGCGTCCTGAACGACGTGGCCGTCGCGCTTCGGTCGCTCCGACGCTCGGGCTGGATCCGCCGCGCGCTCGTGGTGGATCTCGACGTGCACCAGGGCGACGGCACGGCGACGATCTTCGGTGGGGAGCGAGCGTGGCCGCACGGCGGCGTCTACACCTTTTCGATGCACGGCGCGAAGAACTACCCGTTCCGCAAGCCGCCCTCCACCCGCGATGTTGGCCTGCCGGATGGCACCGCAGACGACGCCTACCTCGCCGCGCTCGCCCGCCATCTCCCGGAGGTCCTCACCGAGGCGGACCCGGATCTCGTGCTCTACCTCGCGGGCGTGGACGTGCTCGCGGGGGACCGCTTCGGGCGGCTGGCGCTCTCCCGCGAGGGGCTCGCCGCTCGTGACCGCTTCGTGTGTGCCACCGTCCGCGAGGCGGGGATTCCGCTGGGCCTCTTGCTCTCCGGCGGTTACGCCACCCGAGGCGTCCGTGCCGACCGCCGAACGTCCGCGCACGACACCGCCGACCTCCACGCGACGGTCTTCCGCGAGGCCGCACGAGTCTACGCTCGTCGCTGACCACTCCCGCCTCGGTACCTCCATAAGACCACCGAGGCGGAACGTTGACCGCTGGCCACGGACGACAGACCACGACTCTCCCGTCGCCTGTGGTCCGTCGTCCTGTGGGATACCTCCTGACATCGGGGGGCCGAACCCGTATGACCATCCCCGCCTCGGTGCATCCACGAGGCCACCGAGGCGGAGGCGAAACGACAACCGGCCGCCCCCGAACTGGGAGCGGCCGGTGCTTCCGAGGGCCGAGGCGGTCTATCGCACGCGGGTCGTGCAGGAGACGCTGCCCGAGGAGGCGCGGATCGACTGACCCGGGCTCCAGCCCTTGAAGAAGTAGTCCTCACGGGCCGGACCGGCGCGGTTGTAGCCCGCCGCGGCCCGACGAGCACGCGAGGCCACGCGCGGATCGCCCGACGCGGCGACGCGGTTGAATCGGTCGGCGAGGCACCAGAAAGCCGCGCGCCCCTCCGGGCTGGAGGGCCGTCCGACCCCGCTCGCGTAGGCCTGTGCCTGGGCGTAGAGGCTCGGGCCGTGCTGCGGCTGGTATGAGAGCGCCTGCTGCAGCAGCGAACTCCGGCTCCCAAGGCCACCCGCCGCGCGGGCGTAGTAGAAGTCGGCGCGCTGGGCGTTGGTCTCGGCCTTCGCGATGGCCTGGTTGAAGTACTCCTCGGCCTGCTCACGATTGTCGCGGCGCCACGAGCGGCGGAAGAGCGCGTAGAACTGGCTCGCGGAGAGCGCGTCCGGGTTCTGCTCCAGGAGTGCGCCCACGATGTCATCGAAGTAGGCGTCTTGGATGGCCTCCGGGTTGCCGCCGTTCTCTTCCACGAGGTCGGGCAACTGGTTGGATGCTGCGAAGAGCTGGCGCCGCTCGGTATCATCGAGGGACTGCGGGTCCGCGTCGAACTTGGTGATGAGTGACGCGACGAGGTCCGGCGTGGCGGCCTGCGCCGGGTCGGCGGGCGGCGTGCGGGCGTACTCCACGAGTCCTGCGACGTACCTCGCGGTGGTCGCGTTGTCGAAGGCGGGCACGAGCGACTCCATGTAGTCGGCGCGCTCCATCGGGTCCTCGTACAGTTCTGCCCCGAGTTCGACGAGGCGGGAGAGGTACCAGTCGTCGAGGCTATCGGGCTTGGCCTCGAAGGCGGAGTTGAACGCGTCGAACTGGCGCTGGCTGGCGTCGTCGTAGACGTCCGAGTACGAGTAGTAGAAGTACCCCTCGCGGAGGTCGCGCGCGTACTCGTCATAGGAGATGTTGGCCGCGGTGAGTGCCTCGACGCCCATCGTGCGCGTGGTCAGCGCGGAGTCCAGGTAGACCTTCCGCTTGAGACTGTCCTGCGTCGCGTAGAACTCGTAGATGTTCGCGAGGCGGAGGAAGTTGCGGTCGTCGGGCTCGCCGCCGGTGTAGAGCGGCTCGTTGTCGAGGAGCCACATGAGGTACGGATACGCCGAGCAGAAGGCATCGGTGCGGACGCGGAGGTTCTCCTCCGTCGCGCCGGTGGCGTTGCGGTAGAATTCGGCCGCGAGGCTGTAGTTCTGGCGGACGTTGTCCGAGAGGAAGAACATCCGAGCCTCGCAGATGCCGTTGTCGGCCACGGCGGGCTCGGTGGTCACAGTCGGCGTCGTGTCGAGGACCGGCATGTCGGCAGGCGGCGGCGCGGCGCAGGCGGCCAGGACAACGGCCGCGAAGGCCACGGCGCCGAACGGTCGGAGGAATCGGGGCATGGGGCGGGAGAGTGAGCGTGTAGGGGGGCGATCAGGTCGGCTAACCGAGGCGGCGGCGGACGAACCAGCGCTCGGCGAAGTTGAACGTAAGCGTACCGCGCCAGAACAGGTCGCGCACGAGAATCCCGGAGGCCTCGCCTCGGGTTCCGATCTCGAAGCCGAGGTCCACGCGGGCGTTGGAGAGCCGGGTCGGGAGCGAGACGCCGCCCGTGAGCGCGCGAGTCAGCAGGCTCTGGCCGTCCGCCTCGATGAACCCGTCCTCAACGTACGCCCCGAGGCGGTACGAGACCTGCTGAAGGTAGGGCGCGCCCCGTCGGTTGCCGCCAGGAATCCATTCCACGCCGCCGCCCACGCGCAGGCGGTCGGCGAGGTCGGCGGTGGTGGGCGCGCCGGTCGGGGAGTAGCCGCCGAAGGCGAAGTCGCTCTCGAAGGCGCTCCACGGCTCGTAGACCACGTCGGCGGAGGCGAGAACCGAGGGGCTCGCACGGTACGCCGCACCGAGGCGGGCGGTGAGCGGAAGCGTGACGGTGCCGTCGTCCTGTGTGGCGAGGGTGTCGCGGTTGAGGCTCGTGCCGAGCGTGACGGCGCGCGAGCCCTGGAGGGTGGTCGGGAGGGTGACGGATCCCGCGAGGGTGAGACCGTCCGCCTCGGTGGCGAGTTGGCGGAGGGTGACGGTCGCACCGAGGGTGCTCGTGAAGCCGTAGAGCCGGGTCGCCTCGGCCTCCCGGACTTCGAGGAAGGACGAGCCCGCGTTGGGGAACTCGGTGCGGCGGAGGTACTCCACGGACCCGAGGAGCGCTTCGGCCGTCGCGCCGACCGTC
>JBCCPW010000136.1:0-8030 GCA_039024735.1 Bacteroidota bacterium | reverse complement strand
TCCATGCACGTCGTCATTGTCGGAAACGGAATCGCAGGCGTGACGGCGGCGCGGGTCGTGCGCAAGCGGCAGCCCGACTGGCGCATTACGCTCGTGAGCGACGAGCACCCCGAGCACCTCGCGCGGACCGCCTGGATGTACATCTACATGGGGCACCTCGCGCTGGCGCACACCCGCCCGTACGAGACGCGCTTCTGGGAAGAGAACCGCATCGAGCGCGTGCACGACCGGGTCCTCCGCCTCGGTACCGAGGCGGGCACCCTCACCCTCCGCGATGAGGGGACGCTTGCCTTCGACCGGCTCCTCCTCGCCACTGGCTCGGTTCCGGCGTTCTTCGGGTGGCTGGGGCAGGACCTCGAAGGGGTCCAGGGACTGTACCACCTCCAGGATCTCCGCGCGATGGAGCGCGATGCCGCCTCGGTGCGAGAGGCCGTGGTGATCGGCGGCGGGCTGATCGGGGTGGAGATGGCCGAGATGCTCCACACGCGCGGCACCGCCGTGACGTACCTCGTGCGGGAGAGCCGCTACTTCGAGCACGCGGTGCCGGAGCGCGAGTCGCGGATTCTGGAGGCGGAGATTCGTCGCCACGGGGTGGATCTGCGGCTGAGCACCGAGGCGGGAGCGTTCCTCGGCACGGACCGCGTCGAGGCCGTCGAGACGACCGACGGCGAGCGACTTCCCGCCGGATGGGTGGGGGTCGCGACGGGCGTCCGGCCGAACGTGGCGTGGCTGGAGGGCTCCGGGATCGAGACGGACCGGGGGGTCCTCGTCAATCGACAGCTCCAGACCAACGTGCCAACCGTCTGGGCCGCAGGCGATTGCGCCCAGCATCGCGTGCCGCCTCCGGGACGGCGGGCCGTCGAGCCGCTGTGGTACACCGGGCGCATTCAGGGCGCGACGGTGGGCCTCGGCCTCGCGGGAGAGCCGCGCGACTACGCCCCCGGCGTCTTCTTCAACTCGGCCAAGTTCTTCGACATCGAGTGGCAGGTGGTGGGGCAGATCGCGCCGGAGCCGTCGCCGCAGGTGACCGAGGCGGTTGCGGAAGACGAGACCCGCGCGGGCCCCCGCCTCGTGCGCCTCCAGGCCGATGCCGCGACCGGCGCGCTGCTCGGCATCCACGCCCTGAACGTCCGGCTCCGCCAGGAGGTCTGCACCGAGTGGATCGAGCGGGGCGTCCGCCTGGACGACGCTCTCCGCGATCTCCGCCGCGCCCAGTTCGACGGCGAGTTCTCGCGCCCGCTCCCCATCCCGACGCCCGCCTAGCCCGCCCGCCTCGGTACCGAGGCGGAGACCCGCATGTCTGATCTGCCGCTCTACAATTCCGCCGCCGACCGATCGGGGCCGGACCGCAGCCTCGGGCTGTTCGACAATCCGGCGTGGCGCGCGAACGGCATCGAGAGAGCCGGGCTGGCGCTCGTGGCGGTGGCGGTGGTCGCGGCGATGGTGGCGCTCGCGAGTGGCCTCGGTGCGGCGCACCCGGTGCTCTTTGGATGGCTCGTCTTCGGGGGCTTCGGAATTGGCGCGGCGGTGTTCGCGATCGGCGGGATGCGGCGTCCCGCGGGTGTTCGGAACGAGGGCACGATGTTCTCCTCGAATCAGGCGAAGGGCGCGGTCGGGTGGGTCGTCGGGTTGGTTCTGACGGGGCTGTACGTCGTGTTGTACTTCTCGCCGGGCGCCCTCGCCGGGTTAATCCCCCTCGGGGATCCGCTCTCGCGCCTCCTCCGCGACCAGCCCGCGACCGTCGCGAACGGCGGCCAGTGGTTCCTCTACTCCACGTTCTACACGATTGCGGTGGTGGCGATGGGCGTGCGTGCCCTTGTCCGGTACCGGCACTCGCGGTACCACGTTGTGCGGACGCTCTCGGTCGTCTTCTTCCAGGCGATGTTCGCTTTCGCGTTGCCGTACCTACTCGTCCGCCTTCAGCAGCCCGAGCTGTACCTCCACTACACGTGGCCGCTGGACTGGGACCTGTTCAATCCCGCGATGGTCGGCAATCTGCGCGAGACAGGCCGCCTCGGTGTCGCGATGCTGATCTGGGGCGCCCTCCTGATCGCGGTGCTGACGCCGATCCTGACGTTTTTCTTCGGGAAGCGGTGGTACTGCTCGTGGGTGTGCGGCTGCGGCGGCCTCGCTGAGACCGCAGGCGATCCATACCGACACCTCTCCGACACGAGCCTCAGCGCGTGGCGTGTCGAGCGGTGGATGGTCCACGGTGTGCTCGTGGCGATCGTGATCGCGACGGCCCTCCTCTGGGCCGCTGTTCTTCTCGACGTGGGCTGGCTGGACGAAACGGCCGCGGCCCTCTCGGGCACCTATGGGCTGTTCATCGGGGCCATCTTCGCAGGGGTCGTCGGCGTGGGATTCTACCCGATCATGGGCAGCCGGGTGTGGTGCCGGTTCGGCTGCCCAATGGCCGCCATTCTGGGCCTTCAGCAGCGGTTCTTCTCTCGCTTTCGCATCACGACCAACGGCGGCCAGTGCATCTCGTGCGGCAACTGCTCCGCCTACTGCGAGATGGGCATCGATGTGCGGTGGTACGCCCAGCGCGGACAGAACGTGGTCCGCGCGAGCTGCGTCGGCTGTGGGATCTGCGCGACGGTGTGCCCGCGCGGGGTGCTCAAGCTGGAGAACGGCCCGCGCGAGGACCGCCTCGGTGATCGCGTGTTGCTGACCGACCTTGATGTGCTCCCCGGCGCCATGGAGATGTAGCCCGCCTCGGTGCTCCCGCGTGGGACCTCGTGGCAGCGCCAGAGGTACACCGATCCCTCGTCCTGCCTCCCATGCCCGATTCGATGTCTCCTCTTTCGCCCGGTCGTGCCGTTGTGCTGTTTGTTGTGTACACCGTGGTGTTCGCGGTGGGCGGCGGGCTCGCGGCGGGCATCATGGCGTTCGTCTTCGAAACCGTCGCGCGGGACGGCTACGACCCCAACGTCTACGCGATCACCTTCGGCGTGACGGGATTCATCGCGTACCGGCTCGCACGCCGTGTGGCTGAGGAATGAGACGTACCTTCTCGCTACATGATGTACCCACTGATGCGACGGCTCGGCTTTGCCTTTCTTCTGTTTTCGCTGGCCGTATCAGTAGCTGTATCAGCACAAGAGGCACCACTTGGTAACCGCTTGGGGGTCACCGTTGATGCCTACGAGCGGGATTACTTCCGCCTCTTTCCCGAGGTGGAGGGCTTTGTCTCTGCTACCCTCCGATCCGAAGGAGAAGACGTCGTCGCGAGAATCACGAGAGCGTCTGGCGACGAGGAGCACGTTCGGATCCAGAGCCCTCTGCCGATAGCATTGGAGCGCATCCTCACCATCTACGAGGACTACGACACGGCCTCAGCCCAGTACGCCGCCAACCTTCGGGCCCACGCCGCGCTCGCCGCCGTCATGGCTCCCGTGCAGTACCGGGTGCAGCCGGGCGACCCAGCGCTTCCGACACTCACGTTCAGTCTGACGAGTGGCGCCAGCGTCTCCGGTATAGTTCTCTTCACGTCGGATGATGCGGTCGCCCTATGGTCCGGTGAGGGACCATTCACACTCGCTGACTTGAGCTCAGTCCGCATCCTTCCGATAGACCAAGTCGAGTACGTGAACGTGCCAGCGGGGGAACTCGTCGGTCTGGGGGAGAGCGCATCCAGCGCCGCAGTCTCTGGGATTGGAAGCGCTGTGGCGGTCCAGTTTGGACGCCAGGATCTAGTGGGCACGTTCGCGGTCAGCCTCGTGCAAGGCGGACTTGCTCTGGTGCCTGCTCTCCTTCCCGCCCGGCAGCGGGCGACACCGGGGCCCCGAGGTCTGTCTAGTGACCTTCGGCGTCTGCAGCGTTTCCTCCTCGCGCCCCCTGAACTACGTGCCCTAGTTGGGCGCTCAGTCTCTCCGCTCCCTGACGAGCGACACCAAGCACGCCGCACTCTCTCTCGCCTTCAGTTGAGTGTCTCCGGCGCAGGCCGAAGAGGCATTGGCCAGGACGCCATTGAGGCACGATTCGCCAACGGTTTGGGAGGCTATACGTCTGTCTCGGGGCCCGCGCCGAGCGGGTATCGCTACATGGCAGACGTGTCGTACCGAGTGGTACCGTGGGCCTCTGTCGGAATAGACACCGGGGTTAGCGGCTCTTCTACGAGAACCCCCTTCCTTCCGTACGAATCCGGGCAGTCCATTTTCGGATACCTAGAGGGCGAGATCGGCGGTTCTGCGCAGGGGTTTCTGGTCAGCATCGCCCTTGCAGGTGGTCTTGGCCTTGCGAGGCAGTCCGCCTCGGTCGAAGTGGTGTTGCCGGATCGAGTTGAGGCGGCATTCCCAGATGGGTACACCACGCGGGTGAGCGCGTCCGCCTCGGGCGTGGCACAGATGGGGAGGGCTGCCGTCGGGTTTCACCCGAACGACCGGGTAACGTTGCGACTGACCGTTGCGGTTCGAGCTCTTCCTCGCCCCCGCGTGGAGGCGTTCGATTTGCTCAACCCCAACACGACCAGCCCTTTGCGCATCATTGCAGAGTGGGGAGAAGTGGAAGGGACGAGCAACCACGTGGACGTGTCCGTCGGGACACGCATCGGGTTTTAATCGCGGCGGCGAGTTGGATTGCGCGGCTCTCCGTGTCTGATGGAGGCACACCCGCCCCACCACATGCTGTCTCGCGTCTGGAGCCGCGCCGTCCTCGGGGTCGATGCGCTTCCCATCGAGATCGAAACCCACATCGAGCCCAACCTCCCGCGATGGACCGTCGTGGGCTTGCCGGACGGGGCCGTGCGCGAGAGTCGGGACCGGATCGTCGCGGCTCTGCAGAACAGCGGCCTCCCGCGCCCTCGTGGCGCTATCACGATCAACCTCGCCCCCGCCGACGTGCGGAAGGAGGGCTCCGCGTTCGATCTGCCGATGGCCCTCGGCCTTCTGGCGGCGAGCGGCCGCAACGGGCCGCTCATCGCGCCCGAGGTGCTGGACGACGTCGTGATCGTCGGGGAATTGTCCCTGGATGGGTCGGTCCGGTCCGTTCGAGGCGTCCTCCCGATGGCTGCGAACGCTGCTCGGTCCGGCGCCCGCGCGATGCTCGTCCCGGCCGACAACGCCGCCGAGGCGGCCGTCGTGGAGGGCCTGGAGGTCTACGCCGTCGGGTCGCTTCGGGAGGCGTTCGATCTGCTCGCCGAGCGCGAGGGCAGGGGAGAGCCGTACGTCCGCCTCGGTACGCCGTCGGAGAGCGTGGGGCCTGCGTTGGAGGACTTCGCGGACGTGAAGGGGCAGGAGGGCGTCAAGCGCGCACTTGAGGTGGCAGCCGCGGGGGGGCACAACGCCCTGATGGTCGGGCCGCCAGGCTCCGGCAAGACGATGCTCGCGCGGCGCCTGCCCGGCATCCTGCCTCCGCTCACCAACGCCGAGGCGCTGGAGACCACCAAGATCCACAGCGTCGGCGGGATGCTGAACGGGGCTGCGCGGACGGGCCTCGTGTCCACGCGTCCGTTCCGTTCGCCCCACCACACCATCTCGAACGCGGGCCTCTGCGGCGGTGGCTCCACGCCCATGCCCGGCGAGATCTCGCTCGCCCATCACGGGGTGTTGTTTCTCGACGAGCTCCCGGAGTTCGAACGGAGCGTGCTGGAGGTGCTCCGGCAGCCGCTGGAGGAGGGCGCCGTCACCATCGCCAGGGCACGCGCGACGGTTCACTTCCCGGCTCGGTTCATGCTCGTGGCGAGCATGAATCCGTGTTCATGCGTTCCCCTTTACCAACCTCGTTCTACGCGCCGCAAAGCCCCTTCCCGAGGGCTGGCCCGCCGATCCACAGACCATCGGTGAGAGAATCAAACGCAGGAGGCTGGAACTTGGACTTGCCCAAAGGCAACTAGCCGAGCGGCTGGACGTATCCGAGGCCAGCGTGTACAACTGGGAGCGAGGGTGGTGTGAGCCGGGCAATAGGGTGTGGCCTCAAGTCGTGGCGTTCCTTGGGTACTACCCGCTGCCCTTGAAGACTAGAGGCCAGAACTCACTTGCTCCGTGGCGGTGTCGCGGTACCACCCAGGCAGAGTTGGCTAGAAAATGAGGGGTTGTTACTTTCGACACTCAGATCGCGGCAGTCGCTCCAATCACTTTCGAGTGCGAAGCGCAGGGTGGAGTCATGTTGCTGGTAGTACATTCGCCGAGCGCGTTTCGACAGGTTCGTTCCTATTGGAAGTGCAGCGAACTAACTTGCGTGATGAACGATCCAACGCCACCGGCAGGAAACCCCTCGATCAGGGAACCCGAGTATCCTTGGAGTCATGGTTTGCGAAATCGGGACGGGCTCGAGGACTGGAGTGTTGGCCAATGGGCGAGATCGTTGTTTATGCTAATTTTAGGACGAGCCAGGGAGCTGCCCACGAGGAGTGCGACCAAAGAGTCAGAGCTTTACGCTGGCCTGGGAGATTGTGTGTATGCTTATATAGCAACTGCATACATTGGATATTCGGAGGGCATACTTATTTGTCTGCCTAACCGCGAGTCGATTCAGCTTGACAGTAGAGACGATCACATTCGGGTCTCTCCATTTGATACCGGAGGTCTCATTTATGGTCACATCAAAAGGACAAGTCAAGGTAGCTCGAAAACTGCACGCGATCTTATCGCAGAGTATTCATATGAATATAAAGAATACGCAGCTGAGTTTCACGATTTTATATACTTAAATTACGATCATATAAGGGAATACGTGTTTAATGCCATTCCTAGTAGCACACTTCCCGAGATTTCAGCTGACAATTCATTTCAGGCTTTTGTGTGGGAGGGGAGGGTGCCAAAGAATGACTTCTCTCGTGTTATTGATATCCGCCACTTAATTGTTTCTGAAGCGCAAAGGCAGGATTTGTTGCTTAGGGCTTTGGATAGTACTGAAATAAGTTCCGATGAGTTTGATGATCTCGCTGCATGGCTCGTTGATCGGTCAATTATCTCATCATTAGGTAGTAGTGTTGACAATTGGAACACAGCTGTACTCAAGATTGAAGCTGATTTGCAATAAAGTAACAACATGGAAAACAGATATAGTCAAATACTATGCGGATTCGACGCAATAGTGCAGGGCAACGAGCTCAACGTTCGGTTCGCAAGATTAGTATATGTAAGCAGCCGTCATCCTGGCTTCCTGATATTGCCAAGTAAGGATCGATGGGAAGCGGAAGATCCGACAAGTAAAGTACTCATACCAGATCAAGATAGAGGTATTAACAATTTTTGGATAGACGAGCTTGCAGATAAAGACATCTCTGTATCCGACGGTCAGATGCTACTGGTCGTTGGATCACAATATATAGAACTTCTCAAAGAGCTGGGCGCGGACAACGTACTTGAGTGCTCGAAATTTAAGAAGCGGATTGTCATTGATTCTGTAAAATGTCATCTATATGTGCTACATGAGAGTGATCGCCCATTTATTGAGACATATATAACATCTAGGCTGTTAGAGGTTTTCGATGGAAGCGCGAGAGCATATCGGATGAGTTCAAGCGTTGATACGATTCGAAAAGCATTCATCCTACTGAAAGGGGGTGTTCAGCGACCTGCTAGGACAGAAGTGTTAGTGCGTGGAGCCACAGCAGCTACCCTGGACAGCAAGCCTGAAGTCTTTAGACGTTTCAGAGTGCTTGCGGAATCATTGGGGAGGATTTCAGCGACTGAGTTTTATCAACGTGTCAAAGAGTACCTGGTAGTGTCAGGACTTGGCGACCGTGCACTGAGCCAACCGGTTGGCTTTCGGGACGAAATAGAGGAGAAGAACTTGATACTGGACATACTGTCTTTGCGAAAGCACATCGACGCTAGCTCAGCACAAGATAAGGAACGTACAATAAAATTAATGGCGGAGATTTTTGGGGCAAAACTGGCAGTATGGTGTCTTGAGAATGGGGTCACTTTAGAGAGTGATCGTACTAGAAAGCTGTGGGCTCAGTCCTTTTCTTTCATGAGAGCAGGTACGGACGCTTATCTTGCATTATCTATCCTCCGAAAAGCTGTTCTGGCCTACTATCCAAAACTTGAGTTTGATAGTCACCGTAATGCTATGACCACAAC
>JBCCPW010000135.1:0-8057 GCA_039024735.1 Bacteroidota bacterium | reverse complement strand
CCGCTCTCGTGCGGGACGCTCGGCGCCAGTCCCTCCCGACGCATGGGCATCCTCGGGCCGGGCTCTGCTGCGCGCTGTACTGCCTGTGGGCCCGGCGCATCCTGGAAGACGCTTCCGACCCGTGGGCCTCTGCCGTCGAGACGCTTCGCCGGGTCACCGAGGCAACGGACGAGCCGGAGATCGACCTCATCCTCGGCTACGACGGTCTGTTGGGCACGGGATACGTTGTGAGCACGCTCCATGCCGCCCACGCGGCCACCGAGGCGGGCGGATTCGCCTCGGTGGTCCGCTCCGCCATCGCGATGGGAGACGACACCGACACGACGGCCTGCGTCGCCGGGGGCATCACCGGGCTCCGGGACGGGCGGCGTTCCATCCCCGCTCGGTGGATGGAGGCGCTACGCGGCAAGGAGATCGCCCAACCGCTCGTGGATACTCTCATCGCGAGACGTTCGACGTGACGAGGCCCGCCTCGGTGCTCGGATCGACGTCACCGAGGCGGGACGTACAGGGTCTTGGTCCGGCGTGATGCGTGATACGAACGGGCTGCACGCTCGATAAAACCACAGGGGTCCAATTCTCTCGGCACGGGTGGACAGGGGCAGCATACCGCAGTGTATTATCTGGTGTGGCTTCTGGTTTTTATCCGGCGCCACGCCCACCAATACTTGTTATACATCTCTCCCACCGCCTGTGGACAAGCGATACCAAGTGTTCATCAGTTCGACCTACGAGGATCTCAAAGAGGCTCGAGCAGAGGTCATCCAAGCACTTCTAGAGCTGGACTGTATCCCGGCAGGAATGGAGCTTTTTCCCGCCGCCAACGATGACCAGTGGACCTTGATCAAGAATGTTATCGACGATTGCGACTACTACATGGTCATCGTAGCCGGTCGCTACGGTTCAGTAGGTGCAGATGGAGTCAGTTACACCCAGATGGAGTACGAGTACGCTGTCGAGAAAGGAAAGCCTGTGATCGGGTTCATCCACAAAGCTCCCGACTCCCTCCCGGCTAAGCACAGCGAAAAGACCGAAGGCGGAAGGGAGAAGCTTGAAGCCTTTCGGGGTCTCGTTCAGCAGCGGATGTGCAAGTTCTGGAGCGAGCCAGCAGATTTGGGATCCGCTGTTAGCAGAAGCCTAATTAAGCTTATCAAGACTAATCCAGCTACAGGGTGGGTCCGCGCTGATCTACTTCCAGAACAGAGCGCTACAGAGGAGATACTTAAGCTCAGAAAGCGAATAGAGGAGTTGGACACTGAACTGTCTCAGTCGAGAACTGCGGCCCCGCAGGGCACGGAGGATCTCTCTCAAGGTGATGACGAGATAGATGTGGGATACTCCGTAGACGTTTACAGATTCAGGAAATACTCGACAGAGGCGACGTTCACAGGAAAGGCCAGCCTAACCTGGAACGAAATGTTCTACGCAATGTCACCTCTGATGATCGACGAGGCAACGGACTCTGAAATCAAATCGGCCCTTGCAAGCTCGGTCCGTTTCAAGATGGAGCCTATTCTCAGAAACCGTAAAGAAGCTGCCGGAATGAAGTTCAACGACTTTAAACTTGACGACAGCGATTTCAATACCATCAAGGTTCAGTTTATGGCGCTCGGACTGATGATCAAGAGCCGGAAGAACAGAAGTGTAAAGGACAAATCGACCTACTGGACCTTAACCCCTTATGGGGAGTCGGTGATGACGCGACTTCGTGCAATCCGTCGGAAAGACGCTGATACTGAAGCCTAAATGTCAAGAGATGTATAACTCGCCACTGCAAGCCGACGAAGGGTGCCAGCGCTCTCGGCCCGTCCGACCGTCGGCGCTTCTTTCACTTCGATCCACCGTCGTGCCCTCAGCCCTTCGCGGTTGAGCGGCCCTCTGTTAGCTAGCCCTACGTCGAGGCCGTCGGAATGTCCGGTCCCCTCTGGCACAACGCGGAGTACGAACGGGTCGCCCGCGCGCTGAGCGACCGGCCGTGCGTCCGATCCGTCTCGCCGTCGGGCTCGTTCGCCAACGAGACTCATGACGCGCTATCGGACCTGGATCTCACCGTCGTCGGACTTGCCCCCTCGAACGCTCACGCCGTGCTCGGCCTGTTCGATGCGGCCGACGTACTCGGACGGGAGGAGTACGTCGGGGCCGACCGCGCGCTCTACCGCGTCCTCCTTACCAGCGGGCGACAGTACGACGTCCAGGTGCTCCGCACGGAGCAGGACGCGGACACCGACGCGCCCAAGGTCCCTCTCGGCGGGACCGCTGAGTTCTGGTTCGCGCTCCACGCGGCCCACCACGCGCTCGCCCGGAGCCGGGAGGTCGTCGCGCTCGACCTCGTGCTCGCATCGTGCCGAGCCATCACGCAGGCGTACTGGGACGCACCCGCGACCGCTCACGTCGAGATCGAGGCCGGACTCCGCGCGCTCGACGTGCGGTTGGACTCGGTCGCACTCGGGGAGGCCGTCGCCCATGTCGGTGCAATGGCTGGCCTCGCATTTGCGGACGCGGACCACTCTGCGGCGTTCGCCAGAATCATCGCCAAGCGCTCTGGTGACCTAGCCGGAATGAGTGGTACCACTCTAACCGGGACGCTGGGTACAGCGGTACGTGGTAGCCATGAGGGTGTCATCCCGAGCGAGCGCCAGCGAGCCGAGGGATCTAGCCGCTCGCGTCTACGGTGCCGAGTGCAGCGCGCTAACATCCTGACCGTAGATCCCTCGGCTTCGGTCGCGGGGCGACCTCCGCTCGGGATGACAAGCAGGGGCGTCACACCAAACGAGTAACGCTGTAACACCTCGGGACCGCGGTGTGGACAGTCTCTGCCTTCAGCGTCCGGTGCATCCCGCCCCACCGAGGCGGGCGGGTTCATGGCGCCCGATATGCTGCGGCCTGCCCGGCTCCATCCGGTCGGGCGTGATGCCGAGCGTGATCCACCACACCGACAGCCGCGAGAGCCCGCAGACCGGCTGCGTCGGAGCACGCAGCGTCAGGCTCCGGGACGGGTCGCGTCCAATCCCCCTCGGTGACTGCACACGTGCCGCGATGGTCGACGTGACGGAACCCGCCTCGGTGCGTTGATTGAGGCCACCGAGGCGGGACACGCGGGTCAGGCCGCCGCGAGCGCAGGCCGCGCGATGGTCCGGCCGAGCGCCTCGGCGATCTTGGTAACCTGCTCCATCAGGTCGTCGAACTCATCGAAGTAGAGCGACTGCGGGCCGTCCGACAGGGCCTCGGGCGGGTTGGGGTGCGTCTCGATCATCAGACCGTCCGCCCCCGCGGCCACGGCCGCGCGCGCCATCGGCATCACCTTGTCCCGAAGGCCGACGCCGTGGCTCGGGTCCGCGATGATGGGCAGGTGGCTCCGCTTCTTCACGACGGGAATCGCGGAGAGGTCCAGCGTGTTGCGAGTGGCCGTCTCGAACGTGCGGATCCCGCGCTCGCACAGAATCACGTTCGGGTTGTCCTCGGCGAGGATGTACTCCGCGCTCTGGAGCCACTCGTCGATGGCGGCGCTCATGCCACGCTTCAGCAGCACCGGCATGCGTGTCTTTCCCACCTCCTGGAGAAGCGGGAAGTTCTGCATGTTCCGCGCCCCGACCTGGAGCACGTGCGCGTACTTCGCGACGACCGGGATCTGGCGCGGGCGCATCACCTCGGTGACCACCTTGAGGCCATGACGGTCGGCGGCCTCCCGCATCATGCGGAGACCCTCCTCCCCGAGACCCTGGAAGGCATACGGCGAGGTGCGCGGCTTGAACGCTCCCCCGCGAAGGATCTTCGCACCGGCCTTCGCGACACGTGCCGCCGCCGCCTCGATCTGCTCCTCGCTCTCGACCGAGCACGGCCCCGCCATCACGATGACCTCGTCGCCACCGAACGAGACCCCGTCCACGTCCACGACGCTCCGGCCGTGGTGCCACGTGCGCGAGGCCAGCTTGTACGGACTCGAAATGCGAAACACATCCTTGACCCCATCCAGGACCTTGATGTGGCGCACGTCGAAATCCCGGCGGACGCCGATGGCGCCGAGGACGGTGTATTCATCACCGGTGGAGCGGTGAACGCCAAAGCCGTAGGCATCCAGGCGTTCGACAACTGCTTCGATCTGGGGCTCGGCAGCCCCGCGTTCCATCACGACGACCATGTCCGACACGAGAGGAGGTGGGTTTCAGTCTTAGAACCAAGCTACGGTGCTCTCCGGCGGCAGATGTCCGGCCTGGTCATGTCCACTCCGTCCTCACGAGACGCCCGCCTCGGTGACTCGGCATCAGGCACGAGAATCGCACGGGGCCCTCCCCATCCCCACCGAGGCGGAAGACCTACTGGCGGCCTCGGGACAGACGGACACAGGTCCAGTGCGTCCACAGCGGCACGCTGCTACCCCTCGATCTCCGTCACCAGCTGGATCTCGCGAAGCACCCCCTGCACCTGAAAGCAGTCCACGAACTCTCCCTCGAAGACGCAGTCTTTCCCCTTCGTGTGCACGGTCAGAGCGTGCTGGTAGCCCCGTTCCGGTGTGCAGCCCACCGCCTTCATCAGCTGCAGGATGACCTCTTCGAACGTGTGGATGTCGTCGTCGAAGAGGATCACGCGCCAGGGCGTGTCCACGCGGGTCTCCGTCGTCTCCTCGACGAGAACGTCGATGTCGGGCGATTCGACTGGCATCGTGGCTACGCAGGCTCCAATCGGGTCACCGAGTCAATCGCGAAGTCTTCCATGACAGCGTTGGCGAGAAGCGTCTCGCATGCCCGCGCCGCTGCCGCCTGGGCCGCCTCGGGCCCTTCCGCCTCCACGGTCAACTCGATGCGCTTCCCGACACGGACGTTCTGGATGGCCGTCTGGCCGAGATCCTGAAGCGCATGGTGGATCGCCTTGCCCTGAGGATCCAGAATCGAAGGGCGAAGGGTGATCTGAACGACGACGTGGTACATGGGGACGGGCGAATCGGGACGATGAAGCTACGCCCTGTGCTGGTCGTGCCGGGACTCCGTGGGGGCACGACGAGCGGTGGCCCCGAGCGCGTCGAGATCCTGCCCGTCGATGCCGTCTTCGGACGGGTCCTGCATCGCCATTCGGACCACCCAGGCGAGCGTCTTGCCCAGTCCGATCCCGAGGTACACCAAGGCGGAGATCAGCAGGCCTTCCTCCTGGAGGAACACACCGAGGAGGAGCGCGATGGTGAACAGCAGGAAGCGACCGCGGTACCGCCGGAGATTTGCAGGCGTCGGATGGGGAAGCGCAGGAAACCGCACGGGCGAAATCATCAGCGCCGAGAGCACGCCCACCAGCGTGATCAACACCGACAACTGAGGCCGTGCGAGAACATCAAACCACTCGCGGTCGGCAAACGTCAGGATGAAGACGACGACCGTCCCGGCCTGCGCCGGGATGGGCAACCCAACGAACTCGGCCGACTTCGCCTCGGTCGTGGCGAGGGTGTTGAAACGGGCGAGCCGGACGGCCCCGAACAGCGCCGGGAGACTCGCGAGCAGCGCCCCCCACAGAGGGCCGAGTTGGTCCAGGCCGAACTCGTACAACAGAAAGCTCGGCGCGACGCCAAAGGAGACGACATCCGAGAGGCTGTCCAGTTCGAGGCCGAAGTCGCTGGAGACTCCAGCCAACCGCGCCATCAGCCCGTCGAACAGGTCGAAGAACGCCGCCAGAACCACCAGCCACGCCGCAGCCTCCAGGTTGCCGTTCGCGGTCTGGATGATGCTGAAGAACCCCGCCAGCAGGTTCATCAGCGTAAAAAAATTGGGGACCGCCGCCCGAGCGTTCGCACGCGCCCGCTCCCGCCGACCACTCCGGGCGCGAATGATGGGGCTTCGAGACCGTCGCGGCATCAGCGGACCGGAGCCAGAACGTACGGGACCGCCTCGGTGCTGAAACGACGAGGGCTACGACAGCAGGATCGGATCACAGCGCGACAGAGGGAGAGGAAAGGCCGTAGACACGCCCCGCGCCGAGGCGTTCCACGCTCGCCTCGTGGCACCGAGGCGGATCCGCCCCACCTTGGACGCCACGATCCGCTGACCACTGCGAGGCTACAAAAAAAAACGAGGGGCCCGCACGCAACGCGCGGGCCCCTCGAAGCTGTCCTTGACGCGAGACCGTCAGTGGTCCCCCTCGGCGTGAGCCACGGGAGCCTCGGGTCTCTCTCCCGCCCCACCGTGCACGAGGCACCGTGGACCGGTGACGGTACGGCCGAAGCCGCGTCGTCGTCAGGCGTGCAAACATCCTCTTCTGTCCGGGACGAATCCCGTCGAGTCTCGATCGCCTCTCTAACGAACCCTGGGACATCTCCGCTGCCGGGACGAGCCCAACGTTGGAGGGACCCACAGCCGCTTACCGACGGGCTCGCACACCTGACCGAAGCCAGCTGGCGCGAACCGACAAATGACGGCGCGAGAGACGATGCATGAGGACGCCCTCATGCTGCCTGTGAGAGTGCAGTCGCGTCAAGGAACGTGATCCGCAGGGTACAAACGTCAGACCCGAAGGCCGTCCGCTGCGTCGCGGTCACAGCACCAAGAAACGGATGCGGGCATGTGGAGTCAAGATGAAGTTATCCGCATGTTAACGACTATCCACAGCCGATCCGGCTCCAGCTCTGGCAGAAGACGACGGCGACACGGCCAACCCGTTGCGCCTCAACAAAAAGACCGGAGGACCCGACGCGAGTCAGATCCCCCGGGTACGCGACTGCGAGCGGGCGGGTGCGGCCGTGCGAAACGGCGGGGCGTCCCGCCTCGCGCAGGCAGCATGAGGACTGGGAAAGTAGGGGCGAACGGGTACCGGTGCAACGGGATAACGGCTGTCGGCGACGGGCGTCTTCAGGTTTCCGGTTTTCCCCGTTCCAATAACGGATTCAGTAGCAGTGCGACCTTCTAGGACTCCTCCCCCTCTGTCCATGCGTGCGCTCCTCTTCGCCCTCGCTCTTTTTCTGACCGCCTGCGGCGCCGACCCTCGCCCCACCCTGAACACTCCGGCAGACTCCCTCGCGATGCGCGTGATCGACGCCCACGGCGGCTGGGAGGCCTGGGCCGCTCTGCCCACCCTGCGCTTCGATTGGATCGTGGAGCGCGATTCCACCGAGGCGACCCGGATGCGGCACCTCTGGGATCGTGCGGGAGACCGGGCGCGCATCGAGTGGAGCCTCGGTGCCGACACGACGGCGGTCGTCGTCCTGGACCTCGCCGCCTCGGTGCCGGACGCTCCCTCGGGAGAGGCGTGGGTAAATGGCGCGCCCTCCCCTCCTGCCGACAGCCTCGTGCATCGAGGCTACGCGCGGTTCATCAACGACTCCTACTGGATGGTCGCGCCGTTGAAGTCCTTCGATCCGGGCGTCTCGCGCGAGATCGCCGCCGACTCCTCGCGAGAGGGCATTCAGGCGTTCGCTCTCACATTCGACGGCGTCGGCCTGACCCCGGGGGATCGCTACTGGTGGTTCGTCCGCGAAGACGGAACCCCGGTGCGCTGGACGTACCGCCTCGAAGGCAGCACCTCCGCCTCGACGTGGACGTGGGAGGCCCCGGAGACCGTCAGCGGCCCCGGAGGCCCCGTGACCTTCTGGACGCGCAAGACGATGCCTGGCGGAAGGGCCATCGTGACCGTGCCGGTGGCCGGTGACGTTCCCTCGGATGCGTGGACCTCTCCCCTTCCGGTTCTCGCACCGAGGCGGAGCGAGTAGAACTCGGCGTCAGGCCATCGCGAAGAACTGGAGGTCGGCGAGGTCCTCGGACAGCGCGCCCTCGCAGCGCGCCTCCCCGAGTTCAGCGGCCAGTGCGCGGGCGTCGCGGAGGGCGGTCTCGTAGCGCCTAGTCCGCTCGTCTGGCGACATCGGCGGGCGCGGAGAGTGAGCGGCCAGCGCCTCGGTGAGATCGAGAGAGGGCGTCTGCCGGGCGTCGTCCCGATGGGCCCACGTGCCGCTGTGCACGTCGAAGGTGTAGAGCGGGAGGAAGCGGGCGCCGCGCTCGGCGACGAAGCGAACCGCCTCGATGAGGTAGTCCGCCTCGGTGTCATCGAGGGTGTAGTGGAACCCGACCCGTGCCCAGCCCGGCTTG
>JBCCPW010000134.1:0-8078 GCA_039024735.1 Bacteroidota bacterium | reverse complement strand
ACCCATCGAAAGCACGAGCGCGTAGAGGACCGCGATGGCCGCCGCCTCGGTCGCAGTGAAGATCCCCGCCACGATCCCGCCGATCACGACGACGATGAGCCCGAGGCTCGGAAGGGCGTCCAGGAACCGGCGGCCGACCTCCGCGAGGGGGACGCGCTCGTCCGTGCCATAGCCGTTCCGTTTCGCGATGACGCCCGCGACAAGCATCAACGAGAACCCGAGGATGAGCCCCGGGATGTAGCCCGCCACGAACAGCGCCGCCACGCTCACCCCTCCGGACGCCAGGGAATACACGATGAGCACGTTGGACGGCGGGATGATGAGACCCGTCGTGGCGGCGGAGACGTTCACGGCCGCGCTGAAGCCCTCGTCGTACCCCGCCTCGGTCATCTTGGGGTGCATCACGCCGCCGATGGCCGCCGCCGCTGCGATGGCCGACCCCGAGATGGCCCCGAAGAGCATCGAGGCGATGATGTTGACGAACGCGAGCCCACCCGGAAGCGACCCCACGAGCGACCGCGCGAACGCGATCAGCCGCTGCGCGATGCCCCCTCGCGCCATGAGGTTGCCCGCGAGGATGAAGAACGGGATGGCGAGCAGCGTGAAGCTGTCCAGCCCTCCGGCCAGCCGCTGGGCCACCGTGCTCACGGCCGGGCCAGGATCGACGACGGTCAGCAGCGATGCCAGCGTGGCCGTCCCGATGCAGAACGCAACGGGGACATCCAGCGCGAGGAGCACCAGAAAGACGATCAGGAGAACGGCGACGGCGACAGCCATGGGGCGCGAGGATCAGCAGAGATGAGAGCCCCTCCCGCCTCGGTCCCGAGGCAGGCAGAGTCGAAAAGCGACGGCACGAGGTCGCGGCGTCATGCGTCTACCGAGGCGGGGGCGTCTGGCGGTGGGGTGCCGCTCAACGGGTCCGGCGCCTCCCTCCGAAGGGTCTCCATCGCGCCGACCACCGAGTAGTGCATCATGAGCAGCCCGGAGAGGGGCAGCACGAGGTAGACGAATCCCACGGGCACCTGGAAGGCGGCCGAGCGCTGGCCCAGTTCAAGCGTCACGTTCACCAGGATGCCGCCGCCGATGACGAGCGTGACGAGGGCGAAGACCGCCACGACGGCGTAGCTCGCCACTCGGGCCTTCCGCTGCGCCTCCGGCGAGAGCCGCGAGGTCACTACGTCGATACCGAGGTGGGCGCGCTGGCGGAGAGCGTAGGCCGCGCCCAGCAGCGAGATCCAGAGGAGGAGGTACGTCGCGAGTTCCTCGGTGTACGAACTGGGCTCGTTGAGGAGGAAGCGGGTCGCGACCTGCCAGGTGACCGTGAGCACCATCACGGCCGTCAGGCCGACCAGGGCGGCGGCGAGGGCGCGGTCGAGCGCAGCGGTGAAGCCTCGGGGGCGAGCGTCGGTCATGGCGTGTCCGGGGTGTCCGCCTCGGTGTCGGAGGCGGCAGTCTCGCGCGAGAGGTCGGGGAGCGACTGAATGCGCTCGGCCAGGGCGCCGATGGGCGTTCCCCCCAACTCGTCGTAGATCGGCGCGACGGCCTCGCGGAAGGGGGTCTTGTCCACCTCGGTCACCGTCACGCCCGCCGCCCGGACGGAGTCCAGCGCGGCCCCTTCCTGCTGGAGCCAGACCTCGCGCTGATACTCGACCGACTCCGCCGCGGCCTGCCGGAACCACCCCCGCTGCTCCTCGCTCATGCGGTTCCAGCGGTGCGTCGAGACGAGGAGGATGTCCGGCGGGGCCGAGTGCTCATCCAGGACGTAGTGGGTGACCTGCTGATAGTGGCCCATGCCGTAGAGGCTCATCGGGCTGTTCTCGGCGCCGTCCACGATGCCCTGCTGGAGGGCGCCGTAGACCTCGGAGAACGCCAGGGGTGTCGCGTTGCCACCGAGGAGGTTGATCGTCTGGATGAACAGCGGACTCTGGATGACGCGGATCTTGAGCCCGTCCAGGTCCTCCGGCGTGCGGACATCGCGCCCGTTGACGTAGAAGCTGCGGAAGCCTGCATCGTAGTAGGCCACGCCGAGCATCCGGTAGGGCTCGGCGCTTTCCAGGATCTCCTGTCCGACCTCGCCGCCCAGTGTCTGCCACAGGTGGTCTCGGTCGCGGAAGAGGTACGGGAGGCTGAAGACGCCCATCTCCGGCACGAAGCTCTCCATCACGCCGGAGGACACCTTGGACATGTCCAGCGTGCCGAGTTGGAGCAGTTCGATCGTCGCGCGCTCGTTGCCGAGCTGGCCGCTCGGGTAGATGTCCATCCGCATCGTCCCGCCGGACAAGTCCTGGAGGCGTTCGTCGAACCGCACCAGGGCCTTGTGCACCGGCGACTCCACGTCGAGCGAGTTGGCGACCCGGAGGACCGTGACGTCCTCCTGATCGGAGCAGCCGCCCAAGAAAGCGAACGCGAGGACGACAGGCGCGAGGCGGCGAAGCATCAGAAACGGAGGAGTCGGGTGGTGGCGCGCTGGCCTCCCGCCTCGGCGACGGCGATGTAGATCCCGGCAGCGACTGGGGTGCCATTCACGAGGCCGTCCCAAGTCAGATCGTGGCGGGCGGCGGGGAGCACGCCGTCGGCGAGGGTGGTGACGAGGCGGCCCAGAGCATCGAAAACGGTGACTCGCACGGCTCCGGGTGTGGGCACATCCAGGGCGAAGCGGACGGGCCCGGCGGAGGGATTGGGCGCGACCGCAAGACCGAGGCGGGCTGCCTCGGGAATCGCCTCACCCGAGGACGCGATGTCGGTCGTGATCACGAGAGAGCCCGGAGCGGTGGGAATGAAGCGGACACCCCCGTCCGGTAGAGCCTCAAACGGCAGCGGGGTGCCATTGAGCGTCACGTTCTGCGCTGTCGCCGAGGCGGGGACGAGGTACACGGTGACCGTCGGTGTTCCCTCGAAGGGGGCGAGCACGACGGTTTGCCGGTTGGCTTCGCGGAGATCCGCCGAGACCGTCAGCGGCAGGTCAGACGTGAGGAGAGGCGCGCCGTCCCACCGCAGGTCGGTCCCTCGAATCAGGCCCCAACGGGTCGCGGTGTCGCCCTCCCGCCCGACGGCGGCGAACGTGGCGTCCGTCGTCACGCGGTCGGCGGTGCGAGCGCCATCGGTGCGTTGGGTGGCGAGGTGCCACGCGCCGGTGGGGGTCGCGAGTTCGGCGCCCACGAGGTCTCCCGCCGTCCGGTTCGAGACGACCGGTGCGCTCCCCGAGGCGGGCGTGGCTGTCAGCGTGTGGAGGAACGTCGCCCCCGCCGCGTTCCGCCTCGCGACGACGCTCTGCTGCTCTTCCTCGTGTCCGAAGTAGAAGCTCGTCCACCCGTCGAAGGCATCGAAGGTGATGGGACCGTCGGCGACGAACGAGACATGGAGGCGACCGCCCTCGCCGTAGGCATCCGAGGGAGCCGTCCAGGTGGCCGTGTTCCCCGTTCGCGTCGGCGTGCCGCGTCCGTGGACGTGGACCTGGAGACTGGCGGGGTTGATCGCGTCGATGTGGTCGTAGACGGCGACGTACTCGTCGTCGAGGAAGGCGACGCCTCGGCGGACAGTCGCGCCACCCATCACGCCGTTGTTGGGCGCCACCATCTCGGCGGCGTCGAAGACCGCCCCGTCCACGAACACGGTCTGCTCCGGACCGAGGTTCTGGTTGACGCTGATGTCGCGCACCGGGAAGCCATTCACCGTCACGACGTTGTGCGCACGGGGGGAGAGGTACCAGTCGCTGCGGTCGTCGGTGAAGCCATCCGGACCGTAGCCTGCGTCCACCGCGAGGGGCGTGTTCTCCGCGTCGAAGGTGTAGGAGAGGAGATCCGGATGGTCGTGGTTGTCCGCACTCGCAACGCCGTGGAACAGAAGCATCCGGGTCTGAGGATCCCCCCCCTTCCAGTCGCTTCGAAACGCGATCTGTCCGCTCTCCAAACGGATCGTCGGGGACACGTCCGGCTCGGTGGCCGGGATCGAGAGGTCCATCGTGAGGAACTCGTCGATGCTCCAGACGACGTCGCGCGTGGCGCCGGTGTAGTCGTCGCGGAAGAAGTCGGTCGTGTCCCAGTTCCACTGGAGGATTTCCCCCAGAGGCGCCGAGGCGTGCAGCGACGTGGGCGCATCGGCGTAGGCCGCCGCGACCATGTGCGTCGGGGCAGGCTTCGGGAAGCCGTCTTCGAGGGCGGGCATCCACCCCCGGCCGGTCCGGGTCTGGACGGGCCACTCGAAGGTCGGCTGGTAGGCGGGGAACAGGTCCACGCCCGCCTCGCGGTACTGCCAGAGGAAGGGGATGCCGTTGACGAGCGTGTAGAGCCAGTAGTGCGAGCCCTCGCGGTAGATGCCGTCGGCGCTGAACTGGTAGCGCGTGGTGGTGTTGACCTGCTCCAGCGAGAGCCGGAGCCAGTCGGCGGCGCTCGGGTGATCCGAGAGGGTGAGCGCAGCCGTCCCGATGGCGTACCCCGGCTTGGAGCGGTGGTTGTGCGGGCGCGGCGCGTACCGGATCCCGTCCACCATGTTGTCGGCGAGGAGCGCGGTCTCCTCCGCGAGGGCGGCGCGGATGGTCGCGTCATCCTCTGGCGAGAGAACGCCGTGGAGCCAGTCGTAGGCCGCACTGAAATTCTGGAGCCACGTCGCGCGGTAGATGGCCCCGTTCTCCCCATCGAAGGCCGCCTCGGTGGCCTCGCGCGGGACGTTCTGGTAGGCCAGCAGGAGCGCCTCGTAGCCCCTCACGCGCGCCACGATGTCGCCGTCCACGATCCACGCGAACGCGAGGGCCTTCGCCATCTGGGAGCGATCTCCAGGGTCTGTGGAGGCCGGGTTGCGGCTCCGGTAGCGGTTGATGTCCGCCTGGACGCGTGCGCGGACCTCGGCGTAGGCAGGATCGTCCCACTTGGCCCGGATCGCGTCGAGGTCGTCGGCGCCGAACCAGAGTTGGGGGTGCGCCTCTGTGTCCGGGAGGACCGGGGTGGGATCCACGGCCCAGCCGGTGTACGTCTCGTACTGACTCTGCGCGCTCGCGAGACCCGCGAGCGGCACCAGCAGGAGCACGGACAGAACGAAGCGCATGGCGAGAAGACCCGCCTCGGTGGCATCGTGGACGCACCGAGGTGGACGGAATGGAATGGATCAGCCGCCCTCAGGCACGAAGGTCTCGCGGGCCGGGGCGAACACGTCGAGAAGTTCCCCCGCCTCGGTGCAGACGGCACCATGGACGAGGTCGGGCGCGACGAAGAAGCTGTCGCCCTCGCGAAGCGTCGTCGTCTCGCCGTCGATGGTCACCTCGAAGGCGCCTCGCGTGACGTAGCTCACCTGCCGATGGGGGTGGGCGTGCGGGGACCCGATGGCCCCCGCCTCGAACACCACGCGGACGAGCATGAGTTCGCCGTCGTACCCGAGAACCTGGCGGGTGATGCCCGGATCGGGCGCTTCCCACTCGATGTCGGCGGACGTGATGAAGGGGCCGGAGCCCTGGATGGTGTCGACGTGCATGGGTCGGGGGACGCGAGAGGGCGAGGCTGTCCCGCCTCGGTACCGAGGCGGGCAGACTCCGGGACCGGGGCTCAGGTGAAGTAGAGGCCGCCGTTGATTTCGAGGGACTCGCCGTTGATGTACGAGGAGGCGCCAGACGCGAGGAAGACGACGGCTTGCGCGACATCGTCCGCCTCGCCCTCACGCCCGGCGGCGGTCGTGTTGGCGGTCCGCTGGCGGGCCTCGTCTGGCGTGAACGTGTCGTGGAAGGTGGTGTTGATGAGACCGGGCGAGACCGCGTTGCAGCGAATCTTGCGGCCGGAGAGTTCCTTCGCGAGGCCGCGCGTGAGAGTCAGCACCCCGCCCTTCGAGGCTGCGTAGGCGACTGCGCCGCCGCCGCCGCCGTTGCGGGCCGCGAGCGACGAGAGGTTCACGATGGCGCCGCCGTCATTCATCTTCGCAGCCGCGGCCTTCGTCACGAGAAAGACGCTCTTGAAGTTGACGTCCATCACGCGGTCCCAGAGGTCCTCGCTCATCTCCGTGATCGGGCACCGTTCGAGCAGCCCGCCCGCGTTGTTGACGAGGATGTCGATGCTGCCACCGAGGTGGTTGCACGTCTCTGCGACGAGGCGCTCGACGTCGTCGGGCTTGGTGACATCCGCCTGGACGGCGACGGCGGTGCCGCCTGCGTCTCGGATGGCCTTCGCGGCGGCCTCTGCCCCGTCTTTGCTGGAGCGGTAGTTGATGGCGACGGACGCGCCCGCCTCGGCGAGGCGGTGGCAGATGGCGTTGCCGATGTCGCGCCCGCCCCCGGTGACGAGGGCAGTCTTTCCTGAGAGGTCGATCAAGGATCCAGAGGGAAGGGGAAAGGGAGTCGGGAGGGGAGCCGCGCTAGTCCACCGAGCGGACGGCCGCATTGCCGGTCCACGTGTAGGTCTGGCCGCTGAAGGTGGCCGAGTGAGTGCCGTCGGACGGGGCGCCGTTGGTGACGAAGACGTGCCAACGAGCGCCCTCCACGTCTTCGATCTCGACCACGCTGGCGGTCTCGTCGGAGCCGACCACGCGGACGGCGGCGATGCGGCTGCGGGCCTGGACGCTCCGCTCGCGGGCGCCATTGAAGAGCCCATGCGGCTCGATGACGCTCGCGAACAGGTGATCGCTCGCCCGGCGGCGGAGGACCATCAGCGGCTCGCTGGTGAGGTTGAAGTCGGGGTCGTTGGCGCCCGTCCGGCCCATCAGGACCTCCGTCGGGGCATTGCCTGCCGTCGTGATGGAGTAGTACCGATGGCCGTCGAGCCACGTGAACTGCACGTCGCCGGTCGCCTCGGCGCGGGCGGTCTGCCAGATGTGCTGGTAGCCGTGGTCCTCGCCCATCGGGCGGAGGGCGTTCGTGTTCGTCTCGAACGCCAGGTTCGTCGTGATCGGGACGCCGTCGAAGTGGAACGGGAGGTCGTACTGATGCTCCGCCTCGGCACCGAGGCGGAAGAGGTCGATGAGGATCGGGTGCTCGAAGGCGTCGTCTTCGACGAGGAGCACCGTCCGCTGCATGTCCACGCCGTCGTAGTAGCCGCTCGCGGTCGCGCTGACGGCCTGGACGCCGTCGGAGCCGTCGCCGTCGAAGAAGTGGCGGTCGGCGTGCATGGCGTCCGCCGCGCGGCGATCGCCGTCGTTCTGGCTGCGGCCGTCCACCACGACCGTGTTGTGCGCGATGGTCTGCTTCGCCCAGGTGGTGTTCTCGGGGAGGTAGCGCCCGCCGTACTTGGGCTCGACGTTGACGAATCGCGCGAACCCGTAATCGTCGAGGATGTCCCGGTTCTGGTCCCAGAAGATGACCGAGAGCTTGTCGAAGTGACCGTGCCCCAGCCCGTGGACGCCATACTTCATCAGCGCGACGGTCTGATCCTCGCCGGTCCCGGCGCGAAGCATGCCCAACCCGCCGCCCTCGCCGTCGGCACCATCGCGAAACTCGACGCTCGGCCACGTCATCTCCGGGATCACCGAGGCGGCCTCGTAGGCACGGGCGACCGCGAGACCGGAGCCGTTCAGGATCACGGCGTTCTGGAAGCGGGCGACGCCCAGGAGCGTCGCGTCCCCGCCGTAGCGGTCGTACACGAGGTCGGTCCCGAGGATCACGCCGGGCGAGGCCACGTCCATGTACAGGCTCCCGTCGTTGAGCGCGGGGAAGACACCGTTGGGCCACGCGGTCTGGACCGTCGCGTAGAGCGCCTTCTCCAGAATGCCGTCCCGGTACGCGTAGATCTCCCGCTCGGGCTCGTTGCGCTGGATGGCCTCGGCGAAGTAGAAGAAAGGCCAGATGGCGTAGCGGGCGTAGTACGGCCCCTCCATGTAGTAGCCGTCGGGCGAGAACAGGTCGTCCAGTTGGCGGAGGAATCCGAAGGTGCCGGTCTTGTCGGTCCCGAGGAGGGCCTGCTCCACGAGGTCACGGTCACCGAGGACGTAGCCCGCCATCCCGACGCTGGCAGCAGCCCAGGTGCCGTGGTTGTGGATCCGGTCGAGCGAGAACGCGCCCGGCCCCGTGAACCAGTCCAGCATGGGACGGAAGACGTTCGCCTCAATCGTGGCGCGCTCCGCCTCGGTGAGCGCGTCGTGGACAGCGTCGTAGCCGATGATGGTGT
>JBCCPW010000133.1:0-8236 GCA_039024735.1 Bacteroidota bacterium | reverse complement strand
GACCTGCTCATCACGCCGGACCACTACATCTTCCGGATGCTGTACAGCCAGGGCGTCTCGCTGGACCGCCTCGGTATTCCTCGTGCCGATGGGACGCGCACCGAGGCGGACCCGCGCGAGGTCTGGCGCACGTTCTGCGCCCACTGGCACCTCTTCGCGGGCACGCCCACGCGGGCATGGCTGGAGTACGAGTTGGCAGAGCTGTTCGACGTGGACGTGGTGCCCGAGGCGGCAACGGCCGACCGGATCTACGACCAGATCGCCGAGCGCATCGCGGGCTCCGAGTACCGCCCTCGCGCCCTCTTCGAGCGCTTCGGCATCGAGACGCTCGCCACGACCGACGCGGCGACGGACACCTTGGAGCCCCATGCGGTGCTTCACGCGATGGGCTGGGAGGACTGTGTGATCCCGACGTTCCGCCCTGACGCCCTCGTTCGCATCGCTCGGCCCGAGTGGCGCGACCACCTCGGTGCGTTGGCAGAGCAGACGGGGGGCGAGATCGCCACCTACGCAGCCTTCGCGGACGCCCTCCGGCAGAGGCGAGCCTTCTTCCAGGAGCGTGGCGCCGTCGCGACGGACCACGCGGCGGAGACGGCGCGCACCGGCTGGCTCGATGCCATTACGCTCCGGCAGGTCTTCGATCGCGCGCTGGATGGAACCGCCACCGAGGCGGACGAGGCCGCGTTTACGGCGCACATGCTGATGGCCTTCGCGGAGATGAGCGCCGACGACGGCCTCGTGATGCAACTCCACGTCGGGGCCCTGCGCGACCACAACGGGCCGCTGGCAGCCCGCTTCGGGCCCGACAAGGGGGCGGACATCCCGCTCCAGACCGATTTCACGCGCGCGCTCCGTCCGCTGCTCTCCGAGTTCGGCAGTACGCCCGGCTTCCGCCTGATCGTCTTCACCCTCGACGAGGCGACGTACGCCCGCGAACTGGCGCCTCTCGCGGGGCACTATCCCGGCCTCCTCCTCGGTCCCGCGTGGTGGTTCCACGACTCCATCGAGGGGATGCTCCGCTTTCGAGAGCGGACCACCGAGACGGCCGGGTTCTACAACACCGCCGGGTTCAATGACGACACGCGGGCGTTCTGCTCCATCCCGGCCCGGCACGACCTCGCGCGACGCATCGATGCCCATTACCTGGGACGGCTCGTGGCCCGGCATCAACTCTCGCTCACCGAGGCGCGACGGATCGGCGTCGATCTCGCCGTCACGCTCCCACGTCGCGCCTACCGCTTGGATCGCCAGGCCGTCCCCGCGTGACACCCGAGACCGAGGCCCGACTCGCCGCTGATGCTCACCGAGGCGGGCGGGCACAAAAAAAGTGAGGGCACGCGATCCGCATCGCGCCGCATCGACTCCCTACCGTTGCTGCCGTCAGGCCCTGGCGGGGTTCAGGAGGAGCTGGCCGTGCGGGACGTACCCTCACTTTGTCGGCAAGCCATAGGCGACCGACATGCACAACATACAGCGCAGATCACCCGAGGCTTCGCGAAGCACGCGGGAAGTGTGAGCGCTGTGGGCCCCATCCCCCCCGCCTCGGTGCCGAGGCGGAGAGAGTCACACGACCGGAAGCGCTCCCAGCCGCCTCGGGCCGCGCCACGCCTCTAGCTTCGCCGCCGATGCCCGACGCCCCCGCCCCTCTCGTCGACAAGTTCGGCGGCACCTCCGTCGCCACGCCCGAGCGGATCCGCCGGGTGGTGCACCTCGTCCAGGCCGAGGACGCCGCCTCGCGTCGCGTGGTGGTCGTCTCCGCGCTGGGCGGCGTCACGGACGACCTCCTGTCCGCACTCCGCGCGGCCCAGACTCGCGCGGGCACCCATCGCGACACGCTCCGCGCCCTCCGGGAACGCCACGAGGCCACACTGGCCGACCTCGTGCCCGAGGCGGACCGCCCCGCCGTCCGGGCCGTGCTCGACGCCCGCCTCGGTGACCTCGGCGAGTTGCTCGACGGGGTCGCGCTGCTGCGCGAGGTGACACCGCGCACGCGCGACGCCGTGATCGCGACCGGCGAGCGGCTCTCGGCGCCCCTCGTCGCGGCGGCCTTCCGCGCGGCCGGGACCGACGCCCTCGCGCTGGACGCGACCGCCCTCATCCGCACCGACGCCACCTTCGGGCAGGCCGTGGTGGACACCGAGGCAACCGAGGCGGCCGCCCGCGAGGCCATCGGCGGGCTCCCCGAGGGGCAGGTCGCCATCGTGACCGGCTTCATCGGCGCGACGGCGGACGGGGTCGTGACCACGCTCGGCCGCTCCGGCTCGGACTACACCGCGACGATCCTCGCGGGCGCCCTTCGCGCGAGAGAGTGCATCATCTGGACCGACGTGGCGGGCGTCTTCACCGCGGACCCGCGCCTCGTCCCCGAGGCGGCGCCCCTCGCGCGGCTCTCCTATCGCGAGGCGGCCGAGATGGCCTACTTCGGCGCGAAGGTCCTCCACCCGCGCACGATGCTTCCGGCCGAGCGGCACGGCATCCCGCTCGTCATCAAGAGCACGCTGGAGCCTGAGGCCCCCGGCACGCTGATCTCCGCACAGACCGAGGCGGTGGACCTGCGCGTCAAGGCCATCTCCACCGTGCGCGACGTGGCCGTGGTCACGCTCGAAGGCGCGGGCATCCAGGCCGTCGTGGGCGTCAGCGCGCGGCTCTTCGGGGCGCTCTCCCGCGTGGGCATCAACGTGCGGATGGTGAGCCAGGCCTCCAGCGAGCAGAGCATCTGCGTCGTCGTGGACGCGGCGGACGCTCGGACGGCCGCCTCGGTGCTGCGCGAGGCGTTCGCGACCGAGCTCGCGCGGGGCGACGTGCGCGACATCTCCACTCTGATGGACTGCGCCGTGCTCTCCGCCGTGGGCGAGGGGATGCGCCACCAGCCCGGGCTCGCCGGTCGCCTCTTCGCGACGCTCGGGCGCGCGGGCGTCAACGTGCTCGTCATCGCGCAGGGCGCGAGCGAGACCAACATCTCAACCGTCGTCACCGAGGCGGACGTGCCCGCGGCGCTGGCAGCGCTCCACGAGGCGTTCCCGCTCCGCCGGACGCGCGCGAACGTGGTGCTCGTCGGTACCGGGACGGTCGGCCACCGGCTCCTCGCGTTCCTGGCCGATCACGGTCCGACCCTCTTGCGAGACCACCGGCTCCACCTTCGCCTCGTGGGCATCGCGAACTCGCGCCGGATGCTCTGGGACCCGTCCGGGATCGCGCCCGAGGCGGCCCTCGCGGACCTCGACGCGCACGGCGAGCCCGCCGACCTCAGCGCCCTGACCGCCCGCCTCGGTGCGAGTGGGTTGGAGCGGCGGCTTCTCGTGGACGCGACCGCCTCGGAGGCCGTCGCGCGGCGGTACGTCGGCTGGCTGGACGCGGGCGTGGGCGTCGTCACGCCGAACAAGCGCGCGAACACGCTAGACATGGGCGTCTACCGGCAGGTGCGCGAGGCCGCCGACCGCCGCGAGGTCCCGTACCGCTACGAGACGACCGTGATGGCCGGGCTGCCGGTCGTGTTCACGATCCGCGACCTGCTCCGCTCGGGCGACCGGATCGAGCGCATCGAGGGCGTGTTCTCCGGGACGCTCGCGTATCTCTTCAACCGCCTCGGTGCGGGGGCCGCCTTCTCCGAGGCGGTCCGCGACGCAAAGGCGAGGGGCCTCACCGAGCCGGATCCGCGCGACGATCTCACGGGCGAGGACGTAGCCCGCAAGCTCCTCATCCTCGCCCGCGAGGCCGGGCGCGAGGTGGAGCGCGCCGAGGTCTCCGTCGAGTCGCTCGTCCCGGACGACCTCGCGGACGTGTCCGTGGAGCAGTTCATGACCCATCTCGACCGCCTCGATGCGGCGTGGTCCCGCCGCGTCACCGAGGCGGAGGCGCAGGGCGGGCGCCTCGCGTACGTCGGCGCCATCGACGGCGAGGGGCTCCGCGTCTCGGTGCAGGTCGTGGACCAAGAGTCCCCGTTCGCGGCCTCGCGCGGGACAGACAACGTGATCCTGATCCGCTCCGCCCGCTACCGCGAGACGCCGCTCGTGGTGCAGGGCCCCGGCGCCGGACCCGATGTGACCGCCGCCGGGCTTCTCGCCGACCTCGTCAACGCCGCCGAGTTGATGCCATAGGTGGGGACTGGCGACTGGGGTCGCGAGTCGCCTCCCCCCAGCCCCAAGTCCCCACCCCCCAGTCCCCTGATCACCACCTTCGGCCCCTGCTCGCTCTCCAACCTCGGCCCGGGGTTCGATGCGCTCGGCGTGTGCATCACCGGGCCGGGCGACCACGTGACGGCGTGGCGCACCGAGGCGGCCGGGATCACCATGGACGCGTCCGACGGGCTTCCGGCAGATCCCGCCAAGAACACCGCCGCACGGGCCGCCGCCGAGGTCCTCCGCCTCGGTGGTGCGGCGGGCGGACTCCGGTTGCGCATCGAGAAGGGGATTCCGCTCGGGTCCGGCATCGGGGGGTCGGCCGCGAGCGCGGTCGCAGGGGCGTGGGCCGCGAACGAGGCGCTGGGACGCCCCCTCGCGAAGGCTGACCTCGTGGAGGCCGTGCTGGAGGGCGAGGCTGCGACCGGCAGCCGCCACGGCGACAACGTGCTGCCCGCACTCTTCGGCGGCGCTGTGCTCGTGGACGCTGCCGAGCCCTCCCGCTACCGCCGCCTCCAGATCCCTGATGGGCTCCAGCTCGCCGTGCTCGTGCCCGAGGCACGCGTGCTGACCCACGAGGCGCGCGCCGTCCTCCCCGCCTCGGTCCCCCACGCCGACGCCTCGGCGCAGGCCGCCGCGCTCGCCTTCCTCCTCGACGCCCTCCGCGCGGGCGACTGGGAGACCGCCGGACGCGCCGTCATGTCCGACCGTCTCGCGGAGCCCTTCCGAGCACCGCTCGTGCCCGCCTACGACGCCGTCCGCCACGCGGCCACCGAGGCGGGAAGCTTCGGCTGCGCCCTCTCCGGCTCCGGCCCCGCCCTCTTCGCCTTCCCCGATGCCTCCGGCCGCGCCGAGTCCGTCCTTGCGGCGATGGAGGCCGCCTGCACCGAGGCGGGCGTCGGGTCCCTCGGCTGGGTCGCCGAGATCGACACGGAGGGCGTTCGCACCGTCCCGTCATGAACCCTCGCTACGTCAGCACGCGCGGAGGCGGCGCGCCCGTCTCTTTCCGGGAGGCTCTGTTGCAGGGCCTCGCGCCCGACGGTGGCCTCTTCGTCCCGACGCGCATCCCGTCGCTGCCCGAGGGGTGGCGAGACGCCGAGACGCTTCCCGAGATGGGCACGCGCATCCTCGCGCCGTGGCTCGCCGAGGAGGTCGGGGCGGCCCGCCTCGGTGGCATCGTGGAGGACGCGCTGGCGTTCCCGATCCCGCTAGTCCCGCTCTCCGGCGAGTGGGACGGCGTGCACATCCTCGAACTCTTCCACGGCCCGACGCTCTCCTTCAAGGACGTCGGCGCACGGACGATGGGGCGGCTCTTCGCGTGGGCGCTGGACGGCGAGGAGGTCACGATCCTCGCCGCCACCTCGGGCGACACCGGCAGCGCTGTCGCCGACGGGTTCGCGGGCGTCCCGGGCGTCCGCGTGGTGCTGCTCTTCCCGGAGGGCCAGGTCAGCGAGGTGCAGCGCCGCCAGCTCGTGGCGCAGCGCGAGAACGTCCGCACGCTCGCCGTGCGCGGCACCTTCGACGACTGCCAGCGCCTCGTCAAAGCCGTGTTCGCAGATCCGCAGGGCGCGAGGCTGTCGTCCGCGAACTCGATCAACATCGGGCGGCTGCTCCCGCAGATGCTGTACTACTCGTGGGGCCTTCGCGCGATGGAAACGCCACCGGTCGTGATCGTGCCGAGCGGCAACCTGGGCAACCTGACCGCCGGGATGCTCGCCACCGAGGCGGGACTGCCCGTCCGCCGCTTCATCGCGGCGCACAACGCGAACGCGGGCTTCGCGCGATTCCTCGGCGGCGGCGACGTGCCCGCCGGAGACTCCGTCCGCACGCTCTCCAACGCGATGGACGTGGGCGTGCCGAGCAACCTCGAACGCCTCCGCCACCTCCACTCCGACGAGGCCCTCCGCCAGCGCATCGCGGGCGAGTGGGCCCCGGACGACGACACCCTCCGCACCATGCGCGAGGTCTTCGACGCAACCGGCTACGTGGCCGACCCGCACACAGCCGTCGGGCTGACGGCGGCGCGGCGCGAGTCTGCCCGCCTCGGTACTCCCGTGGTCGTCCTCGCGACGGCCCATCCCGCCAAGTTCCCCGAGGCGGTCCACCGCGCCATCGGACAAGAGCCGGAGACGCCGCCTCGGTTGGCGGCGCTCATGGACGCGCCCGAACGCTTCGAGACCGTCACGCCAGAAGTGCGCGCGCTCCGGGACGCGCTCCGGCGATAGGCGCCGCTACTGCCCTTCCATCATCCGAACGAGCGTTTCCAACTGACCGGTCAGTTCGTCGGAGAGCTCTCCAGCCTCTGCGAGGGGAAACAGGCAATACATGGCTCCGAGGTTGGCCTGCGGTGCGGTGACGCCCCGGAACGGGACGCGCAAGACGGGCGCATCGAAGAACATGGGCCGGATCTGTTCCATTTGCTCACGGGCCGTCCGGGTCTGATTCTCCTCGTCTCGCGCGATGAACTCTTGAGGCGTCGAGTTGGCGAGGTCCTCCAGTCCCTGCGTGTCGAGAAACGTCATGTCCGCCTCAATGACGCCCTCGATGACCCCGGCGTCGTTTTTCAGGATGGTGATGGTGCCCGGCCGGAACGGCGGCTCATAGAAGCCCTCATCCTCGGGGTCCGTGCTGTACGAGTGGATGTCGCTCTCGCGACCGCTCAATTCGCTCGGGAAGTAGAGGTTCACCCACGCCTCAAACGTGCCCGTCGCACCGAGGGGGATGCCTTCCGTGAGGCCGAGTTGGGACGGCGATGTGCTCATCATCGACGCGCCGTCACCGAGGTCCTGAAACCAGGCGTACACCGAGGGCGAAATCCCCGAGTAGTCGATCTCTCCGTTTTGGAAGGGGCTGGACATCACCTCCACCCAGAGGAGCGTGCCGTCTTCCGCCCGGCCGCCGTGCGTCTGCCCGACGAGCCCATTCGCCGACTGATTCGATGCGCTCGCCTGAAGCGACAGTCGCTGACTCGTCAGCGCGATGTTATACGCACACGACCCGACGAGGGGAAGCTCGATCTCTTCCTCCTCGCGCGTAGCGTACACGCCGACGGCCTCCCTCGGCTCCGGTCCCATTCCCGGGTCCCGGAGCCCCGTTCTTGCCAGGCTTGTGGCCTTGACGCGAACGGATTGGATGGGATCGCCCTCTGGGAAGAAAAGCATCGCGCCCTCATCCTCCGGTTGAATCACCACGCCGTACGATGGCCCGTCGAACGCCCACTCCAGGCGAGTGTCGTTCGCTTTCTGGACCGTCGCCTGGACCCACAGCTCACTTCCCGGATCGACCGTCCGCGAGGCGGGCGAAAGCGTCACCGAGATTGCCTCGGTCTCCGCGATGTGCACGACGGCCGCACGTCCTGTGTTGACGGAGGGTGGAAACAGCCCAGGCTTTGGTTCGATGCGGAGAGCCCCTCGGCCCACCTCAACGGGTCGATACAACCGACTGGACTCGATCACTGCGAGACGCTCTGCCCCTTGAACCGCGACCGCTCGGGTCTTAGACCACGTCGTCGAAACGAGGTCGATGCCTTCCCACGCAAAGGGACCCACTGTGAAGCCTCGCGCAGACCCAGCGTTCACCATCGCCTGTTTGGTGCTGTTCGTCACCTGCATCTCCAGGTAGCCATCGTACACGGCAGCTGTGACCTCTGGGCCTCCTCCACCGAATGGTGCCGATGCAGGACCACCGACACGAGCGAACCCGATCGATCCAGACAACGCCTCTGCAAACAGCCCCGAAACAGACGTGCCAATCGGCCACTCCTTGCTCTGCGCACCGACGAGGTATTCGCTCCAGGTTCCAGGCTCCGTGTAGTCCTCCAAAAAGACGCTCGTCGAGAAGTCCGCGCGACCGTCCGTGAGCATGGAGGGCAGGAGGAGCGATTGGATCAGCGCATCCTCCACCACGGCGAACAGACCCGCACTCACGACGATGGTCCCCGCCTGGACGACTGGATGAGGTACGAGTCCGGCGTGGTCGTTCGCAGTGGACGCCCACTTCAGAAGCAAGCTGTTGGCTGTTTGGCGGTTCTCCTCGGCGAGACGCATGAAGTGGCTCAGGTTCGCGGCCGTCGTGATGTCCACGCGGTCGTAGAGCGTCCTCCAGACCAGCGGAGAGGG
>JBCCPW010000132.1:0-8255 GCA_039024735.1 Bacteroidota bacterium | reverse complement strand
CGGTCCCACCGGCCCCGCCCGACGCCGCGCTGGCACCGCTCCCACCTGGGGGCGCGACGCGTGTCCTCCCTGTCCCCACGAGCCGCCCGCGTGCCGGGCCCCTGCTTTGTTCGAGTCGCTTTCCGACAAGCTCGACGCCGCCCTCAAGAACGTCAAAGGCGAGGGCCGCATCAACGAGCTCAACATCGCCGAGACGATGCGCGAGGTCCGCCGCGCGCTCCTCGACGCCGATGTCAACTACGATGTCGCCCGCGAGTTCACCAACCGCGTCAAGGAAAAGGTCACCGACGAGTCCGTGCTCCAGGCCGTTTCGCCCGGGCAGCAGTTCGTCAAGGCCGTCTATGACGAGTTGGTCTACCTCCTCGGTGATGTCCACGTGGACCTCACCACGGCCAAGCGCCCGCCGACGGTCATCCTGATCGCAGGTCTTCAGGGCTCCGGCAAGACCACGTTCACAGGCAAGCTCGCGCAGTTCCTCAAGAGCAAGGGGCGCTCGCCGATGCTCGCCGCCGCCGACGTCTACCGTCCGGCCGCCGTGGACCAGTTGGAGACCCTCGCCGGTCAGGTCGGCGTGCCGGTGTTCGCCATCCGAGGCGACGATGGCGTGCCGCTGAACGACGCCGTGGAGGTCGCCCGCCGCGCGAAGGAGGAAGCCCGCCGCACCGGCCGCGACACGCTCATCATCGACACCGCCGGACGCCTCCACGTGGACGAGGCGATGATGCAGGAGGTCGTCGCGATCAAGGAGGCCACCGAGCCCGACGAGATCCTGTTCGTCGTGGACGCGATGACGGGCCAGGACGCTGTCAACACCGCCAAGGCCTTCAACGACCGCCTCGACGTGGACGGCGTGGTCCTCACCAAACTCGACGGCGACACCCGAGGCGGCGCGGCGCTTTCCATCCGCTCCGTCGTCCAGAAGCCGATCAAGTTTGCCTCCACCGGCGAGAAGCTCGACGCGCTCACCGAGTTCTACCCGGACCGGATGGCGTCCCGCATCCTCGGCATGGGCGACGTGGTGTCGTTCGTCGAGAAGGCACAGGAGCAGTTCGATGCCGAGGAGGCCGAGAAGCTGCAGCGCAAGTTCCGCACGCAGGACTTCGACCTTCAGGACTTCTACGACCAGCTCCAGAAGATCAAGAACATGGGGTCCCTCAAGGACCTCCTCGGGATGATCCCGGGCGTCGGCAAGGCGATGAAGGAGGTGGACGTGGACGACGACGCCTTCCGCCACATCGAGGCGCTCATCCAAAGCATGACGCCCTTCGAGCGCGCCCACCCCGAGAAAATCAATGGCTCCCGCCGCCGCCGCATCGCGGCTGGCGCAGGCATGGAAGTGCAGGACGTCAACGGGCTGCTCAAGCAGTTCCGCGAGATGAAGAAGATGATGAAGACCATGTCGCGCCTCTCGGGCAAGGGCCGACAGGCCAACCTCGCGCAACTCCAGCAGGCCCGAGGCCGCCGCCGCTAACCCGACTCCAGACCCGAGGCGGTCCGCCTCGGTCCCGACCTCACCCAACCCAGACCTCACCCTCTTATGGCCGTCAAGCTCCGGCTCCGCCGCATGGGGCGCAAAAAGCTCCCTGTCTACTCCATCGTCGCCACCGACGCCCGCTCGCCTCGCGACGGTCGCTTCATCGAAGACCTCGGTCGCTACGAGCCGCTCGCCGATCCTGCGGCGGTCTCCCTCAAGACCGACCGCATCCTGTATTGGTTGACCGAGGGGGCCAAGCCGTCCGGCACCGTTCGCTCCCTGCTCTCCAAGGAGGGCGTGATGCTCCGCCTGCACCTCGGCCGCAAGGGCCACGGTGCCGAGGAGATCGACGCCGCGGTGGAGGCGCATCGGGAGGCCGTCGCGGCCAAGCGCGGCGAGTCAATGACGCCCGCCGACCGCCGCAAGGCCGCCCTCGCCGAAGAGCGCAAGAAGGCCGAGGCCGAAGCCCAGCGGATCGCCGAGGAGCGGGCCGCCAAGGAGGCCGAGCTTCAGGCGCAGAAGGAGGCCGAGGAGGCCGCCGCCCGCGAGGCCGCTGCTGCCGAACTGGCTGCGAAGACCGCCGAGGCGGAAGCCGAGGCCGCCGAGCAGTCTGAGGCCGACAGCACCGAGGCGGAGAGCGCCGAGGCCGCCACCGAGGAGGCCGTCGCCGACGCAGCGCCGGACGCCGCCGAGCAGCAGCCCGCCGCTGAGGCCGAGACGGCTGAGGAGGTGGCAGAAGCGAGCGGCGAGGCCGTCGCGGAGCAGGCCGAGGCCGCTGCCGCCGAGGACGCCCCCGAGGCGGAAGCCGACGAGGCCCCCGCTGCTGAAGAAGCCCCGGCCGACGAGCCCGTGGCCACCGAGGCGGAGGCTCCTGCTGACGAGCCCGCCACTGACGAGGCCACCGAGGAGGAAAAGGAGTCCTAGCCGCCCCCGCCTCGGTCCATCCGGCCGCCCCCTCGCGTGCGTCGTGAGGGGGCTCGCCACGACCGGCCCGCCTCGGTGTGTCCATCCCGAGGCGGAGTGATCATGTCCCGCACCGATCCCGACACCCTGCTCCTCGTCGGCCGTGTGACGCAGCCCCACGGCGTCCACGGCGAGATGAAGGTGTTCCCCGAGACCGACGATCCCGCGCGGTTCGCGGACATGGAGCGCGTCTTCGTGGGAGCCGATGCGCGGCGAGCCGCGAGGACCACGCGCGAGGTGGAGGGCGTCCGGTTTCAGAGCATGAAGAACGGCACCGTCGCCGTACTCCTCGCGCTGGCGGACGTGACCACCCGCGAGGGGGCCGGTGCCCTTCGCGGCCAGATGGTCTACGCCCACGCCGACGATCTCCCGCCCCTCGAAGACGGCGAGGTCTTCGTCCACGACCTCATCGGCATGACCGTCGTGGTGGTGGACGAGGACGACCACCCGACCGGCGAGACGGTGGGCACCGTCCGCGATGTCTTCGAGACGGGCGCCTCGTTCCTGTTCTCGGTCGCGCGCGAGGGACGCCCGGACCTCCTCGTGCCGGATGTGGAGCCTATCGTGCGCGCCGTCGATGCCGAGGCTCGCGAGATCCGCCTGTTCCCACCCGACGGCCTGCTCGACCTCTGACGGATTCCGCCTCGGTCTCTCCATGAAAGGAGCGTACCGAGGCGGGCACCCTCGCGTCCTCCCATGCGCCTCGACCTCATCACGGCCCTCCCGGATCTCGTGCGGAGCCCGCTCGAGCACTCCATCGTGGGGCGCGCGCGAGAGTCAGGAGTGGTGGAGATCCACGTCCACGATCTGCGGGCGCACGGCCTCGGGAAATACCGCCAGATCGACGACGCGCCCTACGGCGGGATGGGCGGGATGGTGCTCACGCCGGAGCCCCTCGCGGCCTGCCTGGACGCCGTCCTCGCCGACGGCCCCGAGGCGGACGAGATCGTCTTCCTCACGCCCGACGGGGACACCCTCGACCAGCCGATGGCGAACCGGCTCTCGCTTCTGGGCCGGATCGTGATGATCGCGGGCCACTACAAAGGCATCGACCAGCGCATCCGCGACACGTACGTCACGTGCGAGATCTCCGTGGGCGACTATGTGCTCTCCGGTGGCGAACTGCCCGCGCTCACCCTCATCGACGCGCTCGTGCGCCTGCTCCCGGGCGCCCTCGGCGACAGCCAGAGCGCCCTCTCCGACAGCTTCCAGGACGGGCTCCTGGACGCGCCCACTTACACCCGGCCCGCATCCTGGCGCGGTCTCCACGTGCCCGATGTGCTCCGCTCGGGCAACCACGGCGCCATCCTCGACTGGCGCGAGGCGCAACGGCTGGAGAAGACCCGCCAGCGCCGTCCCGACCTGCTCGCCTCTCCCCGCCTCGGTACCGAGGCAGAACGAGCGAAGGCGGAAGGCCCCGAGGCGAGCCCCGACTGACCCGGCGAAGAATCGTCACAGACGGCGTCCCCCGTTCGGGACGCCCCTTTCACCCCCGTACCTTGCGGGCTGCACCCCCGCGCGACCGACTCCTGACATGGCGACCACCAAGCAAAAGACGGACCTCATGCGTCTCGTCGAAGAGACGCAGATCCGAAACGACCACCCCGACTTTCACCCCGGCGACACGGTGCGCGTGCACGTGCGCGTGATTGAGGGCGCCAAGGAGCGCATCCAGATTTTCGAGGGCGTCGTCATCGCGATCCAGAACAGCGGCTCCTCCCGCACCTTCACCGTGCGGAAGCTGTCCAACGGCGTCGGCGTGGAGCGCGTCTTCCCGTACGCCAGCCCGCGCATCGCGAAGGTGGAGCGGGTGCGCGAGGGCCGCGTCCGCCGCGCGAAGCTCTACTACCTGCGCGGCCTGCGCGGCAAGGCAGCCCGCATCAAGGAGAAGCGCCGCGACACCGCGCGCTAGCTCGCCTCCGGCCTCTCTGGTACGGGGTACAGGGTACGAGGTACGCACGGCGCCAGGCCGATGCCGTACCCGGTACTCCGTACCCCGTCTCTCTTTTTGCACGATGTCTCCAGCCTCCCCCTCCGGTCCTACCGTCGCGGTCTGGCCGCATCCGGCCGCTCAGGCGCTCGGGACCCTTCTCACCGAGGTGGTCGGCGGGCGGGCGGTGACGGTCCAGCCGTGGGCCGCAACCGCCTCGGTGACGGACGGATCCGCAGACCTCGCGCTCGTGCCCACCCTCGCGGTGCTCCGCCAGCCCGAGGCGTTCAGTCTCGCGCCCGGCGCCGGGCTCGTGGGCTCCGCCAGCCCGACGAAAGTGCTCGGCGTGGGCGTCGCGGTCGGCGCAGTGGAGACCGTGGCGTTCGACCCGCGCGACGGACAGGAGGCGCTTCTCGCCCAACTCGTCCTTCGCGAGCACTTCGACCTCCGACCGCAGTTCGTGCCCGTCGAAGACGCGGGCGCCGAGGCGGTGGTGACGCACGGGGCCGCGCTCGTCGCGCCCGGTACCGATCTGGAAGCAGGGTCCGTCACGTTCGACCTCGGCCGGGAGTGGGTGGACCTCACCTCGCGCCCGATGCCGTGGGGGCTCGTCGCGAGTCGCCGGGGGGAAATGCCACCCGAGGTGGCACGTGCCGTCCACGATGCTGCCCTCGCCGCGGGCGACCCGACCGGCACGGGCGAGTTCCAACTCTCCCTCGCGGGCTACGGCTACGACGGCCTCGAAGCTCTCGCGGACCATCTGTTCTACACCGGCTCCATCCCGGCCATCCCGGAGCTGCCCTTCGCGCCGATGGAGGAGGAAGAGGACGAGCCCGACGCGCTGGATCGCCTCGCGCAACTCCCTCCCAGCGGCGACGCTTGACCGCGCCCGCCTCGGTACCGAGGCGGAGCGAGCCACGGAGCCTGTGGCTGCGCCGCTGAACGCCGAGGGCCGACCAGCGTACGCCTCCCCCTGATTTCTCGTGGTTCGTCGTCTGCGGACCGCCGTCCGTCCCATGCCTGGAATCAACACCGTCGTCTCCAACCGGAAAGCGCGCTACGAATACGCCCTCGAGGCGCCGATCGAGGCGGGGATGGTGCTGACCGGCAGCGAGGTCAAGTCGCTCCGGGCGGGGCAGGCGACGCTCGCCGAGGCGTTCGTGGACGTGAAGCCGGAGGGCGTGGACCTCGTCGGCGCCCACATCGCGATCTACAACGAGGCCTCGTACACGAACCACGTCCCGACGCGCCGCCGCCGTCTCCTCCTCCACAAACGCGAGATCGAGAAGCTGCGGAAGGGCGTGGAGCAGAAGGGCTACACCGTCGTCCCGCTGAAGATCTACTTCAAGGACGGCCGCGCGAAGCTGGAGATCGCGCTCGGCAAGGGCAAGAAGCTGCACGACAAGCGGCACGCCATCGCGGAGCGCGAGTCCAAGCGGCGGATCGAGCGCGCGATGCGCGACCACTGACGCACCGAGGCGAAAGAGGCCCGCCTCGGTGACGGGATCACGGCATCACCGAGGCGGTCAGCGGGACCTCCGCGGCAGCCCGTACGTTGCGGCTTCCGAGACGCCCCCGTCCGTTGCCCATGCTCCGCGCGCTCTCCCGCCTTCTCGGCACTGCTCCCTCTGAGACCGAGGCTGTCCCCAGCGGCGGCGGCGGCGGCCTCGCCCTCGTGCTGACCGGCGGCGGGGCGCGGGCCGCGTATCAGGCCGGTGTGCTTCGGGGCCTCGCGCGGATGTTTCCCGGCGAACGGCCTCGCATCCTGACTGGCGTCTCGGCAGGCGGGCTCAACGCGTCCTTCCTCGCGACCCACTCCGACGAGCCGTACCGCGTCGCGGCGGAGACGCTCGTGCAGATCTGGCGGGAGCTTCGCGCCGAGCACGTGTTCGAACTCGAAGGCCCGGGGATGCTCGGCAGCCTGCTCCGGTTCTTCCGCCGGACCGAGGAGATCGAGCCACCCGCGCGGGGGGGCGTACTGGACACGACGCCGCTCCACCGGTTTGTGGAGGAGCACCTCGGCCGCCTCGGTGAGCCCATCGATGGCATCGCGCGAGCCGTGGACAGCGGCGCACTCCACGCGTTCGCCCTCACGACGACCTCGTACACCACGGGCCAGTCCGTGACCTGGGTGCAGGGCTCCGGGGCCGAGCCGTGGGACCGGCCCATGCGGCGCGCCGTGCGGACCCAGATCCGTCCCGAGCACATCCTCGCCTCGGCCGCCCTCCCGTTCTTCTTCCCTGCCGTCGAGATCGACGATCCGCAGGTGGGGCAGGGCTGGTACGGCGACGGCGGCATCCGCCTCACCGCTCCCCTCTCGCCCGCGCTCCACCTCGGCGCCGACAAGGTCCTCGTCATCACCACCCGCTACGCCCGCACGCCCGACGAGGCCGACGCTCCCGACGTGATGGCCTACCCGCCGCCCGGACAGGTCCTCGGCGTGCTCATGAGCGCCGTCTTCCTCGATGTCATCGACCGCGATGCGCAGACGCTGACGCGCATCAACGAACTTATCCGCGCGCTTCCGCCCGAGCAAACGAACGGCTTCCGGCCGGTGGACCTGCTCGTGATGCGGCCCTCCGAGGACATCGGCAAGCTCGCAGGCGGGATTGAGCCGAAGCTCCCGCCGCGCATGGAGACGCTCGTGAACAGCCTCGGCGGGAAGCAGACCAAAAGCCCCGACTGGCTCTCGATGCTCCTCTTCGACGAGGCGTACATCGAGCACCTGCTCCACATCGGCGAGGCCGATGCGATGGCGCACAAGGCCGAGTTGGAGGCGTTCCTGGGCGTTGAGGCGATGGTGTAGCGGCCTCCGGCCGGACGCCGACCTCTGCTCACACTCACCGCCTCGGTACCGAGGCGGAAGTGAATCGGGCACTAGGACTGAGGCGGGGCTCATCACCGTCGGCGATGGGCTCCACCTCGCGTGGCACTCCCCTACCCCACCGTCGCGTGGTCGCCGATGTTGAGCGTGCCCGCGAAGCCGCGCACACTCGCGTGATGCCCCACAAGGGAATCGTCCAGGGTCGCGTCCGTGACGGTCGCGTCTCCGAAGACGATGGAGTTTGCCACACGCGAGCCCTCCACCGTCGCGCCGCCGTGGATGGCCGCGAAGGGCCCGACGACGGAGTCTGTCACTGTCGCGCCCTCGCCGATGAACACCGGCTCGATGATCGTGCTGTTATCGACTGAGCCGTCCTTCCGGTTCTCGCCGTCCTTCGCGAGGACCTCCCGGGTGGTGTCCTGAATGGCCGGGATGGTGCCGCAGTCCAGCCACTCCGTCACCCGGGCCGTCGTGAAGCGGGAGCCGTTCTGGAGCATCCGGTCCAGCGCGTCCGTGAGTTGGTACTCACCGCCCTTGCCGGTCACGTCGTTTGCGATGAGGTACTCGATCTCGCGCTTGAGATCGGCCCCCTCGCGCACGTAATAGATGCCCACGATGGCCTCGTTCGAGATCGGCGTGTCCGGCTTCTCGACAAACCGCGAGATCGTCTCGCCATCCTTGACGACCACGCCGAAGCGGCTCGGGTCCTCGACTTCCATGACCCAGATCACAGCGTCGGAGTCCAGGCTGGGGGCCTCGTCCATGGTGAAAAGCGTGTCCGCGAAGACGATCACGCACTCGCCCGCGAGGCCCTCCTCTGCCATCGCGACGGCGTGGGCCGTGCCGAGCGGCTCGCTCTGCACGCCGAAACGCGCCACGATGCCGAAGCGCTCGCAGATCTCGGTGAGTTGGCGCTCCACCTCGGTGCCGAAGTCCGGCCCCAGGACAAAGACCGCTTCCTCGAACCCGGTCGGCAGCGCCCCGGCGAACGTCTCGATGATGCGCTCCACCATCGTGCGCCCCACGACGGGCAGCAAGGGCTTCGGGGTCACGTGGGTGTGGGG
>JBCCPW010000131.1:0-8331 GCA_039024735.1 Bacteroidota bacterium | reverse complement strand
GTTCGAGATCGCGAGTGGAAGCGGGAAAAGAGGCTTCAATCCAGAGTGGACCATGGATGAAGGCCTTCATCTGTGAGGGGGCATCAGTATCGGCGGAGAGGCGTTCGTGCGTAAGCTCCATCCGTTGCCTCTTCCTTGTCATGGACACCACCGATCTCGCTGCCCGCCTCTCCGTGGCTCTGTCGGCCTTCGGCGCGGGTCTCGCCCTTGGCTTTCTCCTCGCTCCGGACTCCGGATCTGCGACGCGTGCCCGTCTATCAGACGGCGCCCGCGAGGCGGCATCGACGGCGAGCGAGCGCTCGCGCGAGTGGGCCTCGCCCGTCACCGAGGCGGCGCGTCAGTCCGCCCAGCACCTCGCCGAACGGCATCTTCCGCTCGCGGACGATCTCGATCTGATGGACGGTCGCGATCTGCGCGAGGCGGTGAAGCGCTCCACGATGTAAGCGAGCGCACGGGTTTGTCCGCCTCGGTACCGAGGCGGAACGTTCAACCGGTCGCCTCTCCGATCACCTCGAAGCCGCAGCGGTGGGCCAGCACGTCGGGCAGGCGGACGGTGCCGTCGGCCTGCTGGTAGTGCTCCAGAAGGGCCGCCACGATCCGGGGCAGCGCGAGCCCGCTCCCGTTGAGCGTGTGGACGGGCTCGGGCTTGCCGCCGCCCTCGGGCCGGAACCGGATGTTGGCGCGTCGCGCCTGGAACGACTCGACGTTGCTCACTGAGGAGACCTCCAGCCAGCGGTCTTGGCCCGCGCTCCAGACCTCCAAGTCGTACGTCTTGGCTTGTGTGACGCCCATGTCGCCGGTGCAAAGCACGAGGCGGCGGTAGGGGAGACCCAGCGCTTGAACGGCCCGCTCGGCGTCGGCGAGCATGGACTCCAGATGGTCGTAGCTGTCCTCCGGCCGGGTGAACTTCAGGAGTTCAACCTTGTCGAACTGATGGAGGCGGTTGAGGCCGCGCACGTCCTTGCCGTAGCTGCCCGCCTCGCGGCGCCAGCACGGGGTGTAGGCGCAATAGAGGGCCGGGAGGTCATCGGCTGAAAGGATCTCGCCTCGGTAGTAGTTGGTCACGGGGACCTCGCTGGTGGGGATGAGGTAGAGCCCGTCCCGTTCGGCCTCGTACATCATCGCCTCCTTGTCGGGAAGCTGTCCTGTCCCCATGCCGCTCGCCTCGTTGACGACCAGCGGCGGCTGGATCTCCGTGTAGCCCGCCTCGGCGGCGATGTCGAGGAAGAGCGAGATGAGCGCGCGTTGCAGTCGCGCTCCCTGGCCGACGTAGAACGGGAAGCCCGCGCCCGCCACCTTCGCGCCGCGCTCGAAGTCGATGAGGCCGTGGCGCTCGGCGATCTCCCAGTGGGGCAGGGACTCGAAGTCGAACGACGGCAGGTCTCCCCACATGGCGTCGATGACGTTGTCCTCTGCCGAGGCGCCCTCGGGCACGCTGTCGTGCGGCAGGTTGGGGACCTGAAGCATCAGGTCGTGGAACTGGATTTCCAGTCCCTTCGCGCGTTCCTCCAGCGCCTTCGCCTCGGTCTTGATCTGGTTGCTTTCCGCGAGAAGCCCCTGTGCATCGTCTCGTTTCCCGTCCTTCATCAGCGGGCCGATCTGCTTGCCCAACTCACCCTGCCGGGTCTTGGCGGCCTGAAGCGCCGTGATGGCCTCACGACGGTCACGGTCCACCTCCAGGATGTGATCCACAACGGACGGGTCGCCCTGACGCTTGCTCGCGATGGCGCGGCGCACACGGTCGGGGTCGTCTCGAAGAATCTGAGGGTCAAGCATGGAACGCCGGATGGACTCGCGGAAGAAGAAAGCTAGCCGCGCGACGGATCCGAGCACGGGACGCAGAGGGCCTTGCGCGGTCTCTTCACGCCCCCTGTCCTTCGTATGCCGAGGTGTGCGGAGATCCACCATCGGCGAGTAGATTTCGCCAGCCGCCCGCGACCCATGCCCCGTCTTTTTGCCGTCCTCGCTCTTCTTCTCGTCGGGTGCGGGAGCGGCACCACTTCCCGCGACGCCGAGTTGCTGACCGGCTCGTCGTGGACCGTTGAGCGGATCGTGTACGCCAACGGCGACGTGACACGCGGCAGCGGCGAGACACTGGCGTTCGGGTCCGATGGCTCCGTCTCGGTGGCGTCCTGCAACACGTGCGGCGGACGTTTCGAGCGAAGCCGCCAGGGCATCCGCATCGACGCCACGCGGTGCACGCGCCGCGCCTGCCGTCCGGATCAGGTGCAGTTGGAGCAACTCGTCGGCGGAGAGCAAATCGTGGAGCGCGACGGCCCGTACCTCATCCTCAGCGCAGCGCCCGACGACCGAGGCGGGACCCCGCCGCAGGTGCTGCTGCTCCCGAGCGAGGCGCCGCGTTAGTCTTTGGATTGCCCCCGCCTCGGTGCCGAGGCGGACGGAGGCAGAATGCCGAGATGATGACCGAGGGCATCCAGCGCGTCGTCCAGGGGCGTCGCGCGGAACCCCATCTCGGTCTGTGCTCGAAGGGTGAGGAGCCCCGTCTGAAGCGGTCTCGGGGCGCCGGGATGGAGTTCGGCGGTGGTGACAGGAACCAGCAACGCCGGGTCGTACCCGAAGCGCTCCGTCAGACGCTCGGCGAACGCAAACGTTGAGATCAGATCCTCCCCGGCGACGTGGTAGAGGCCATTGGTCCCGAGGCGGAGCACGTGCGCGATGCCCTCAGCGAGATCGGGCGCGAACGTGGGCGTCCGGATCTGATCGGTCGTGACCTGCACCTCCCGACCGGCCGAAAGCTCGCGGACCAGGAACGTCGCGAGATTGAAGCGGCCCTCGGGGTATCCCGCCACGTCCCCGAAGCCGAGCGCGGTGCGGAGGATGGTCCAATCCCCGAGGCGGGATCCGCGAATGGCGTTCTCGGCTGCCAGCTTGGAGCGGCCGTACGCGTTGATGGGCGCGGGGCGGTCGTCTTCGGCGTACGGCCCGGCGGTCCCGTCGAAGACGAAGTCCGTGGAGACAAACACGAGGCGGGCGCCGTGGCGGTGACACGACTGCGCCAGCCGTTCGGTCGCGTGGACGTTGACCTCCCAGCAGGCCTCGCGATTCTGCTCGCACGGCTCCACCTTGCTCATCGCGGCGAGGTGGACGACGGCTGTTGGCGCGAAGTCCAGCATCACGCGTTCCACGGCGCGGGCGTCGGTGACATCCAGCGGCACCCAGCCGCCCGCGAACGCACCGAGGCGGGGGCCTCCGCCTCTTCCGGTCAGAAGCAGATCGAGGCCGGGCCAGCGCGAGAGACGGCGCGTGAGCGCCTGCCCGAGCAGGCCGTCGGCGCCGGTGACGAGGACGCGGGGCGGGAGGACGGGTGCGTCCACGTCGCTACGCGGCCGTCGCGCGGCGCTCGGCGACCGCCTCGCGGAGGGTCTCCACGATGGTCGCGAGGGAGGCGCCGGGAGTGAACACGAAGTCAACGTCGCCCGCCTCGGTGAGGGCGTCGGCGTCCGCCTGCGGGATGGTGCCGCCCGCGAGGAGCAGAATATCCTGGAGGCCGTCGGCGTCGAGCGCAGCCCGGATCTTGGGCAGCACCGTGTTGTGGGCGCCGGAGAGAATGCTCACGCCGACCACGTCCACGTCCTCTTCCAGCGCGGCACGGACGACCACCGCAGGCGTCTTCCGAAGGCCCGTGTAGACGACCTCCATCCCGGCATCGCGAAGGGCCGCCGCGACGACCTTCGCGCCTCGGTCGTGGCCGTCCAGGCCAACCTTGGCGATGAGCACGCGGATCGGGCGGTCGGTCATGGTCAGAGGTAGATGCGACCGCCGACGCCTCCGCCGAGGCCCGCCTCGGTGGCATCGATCAGTTGGAGGCGAGGGGAGAGGAGCCCGTAGATCTCGATGTCGCGCGTGGCGAAAAGCGACACGCCGACGCCCACCGACACGCCGAGGGCGGTCTCATCGTCTCGGGTCTGGAAGAACACGCCCGGTCCGTAGAAGAGCGTCAGGTCGGTATCGCCGGGGATGCGCGCCTCGCGAAAGACGTAGTGCCCTTCGAGGGAGAGTTCGTCGTCGCCCAGGTCCCATCCGGCGGCCAGCGCGAGGGCGCCCGGTCCGGATCCGAGCCGAAGGGTGAGCCCGGTCGGGTCGCCGACCTGCACCCCGACGCCCGTCTGCGCCTGCACCGAGGCGGGCGCAGTCCCGGCGGCGAGAAGGGCCGCGAGGAGACCGAGGCGGAGAGGGCTAGGCATCAGCGGGTGCGGCCGTCAGGGCCGCGTCGAGGTAGCTGCGGAGGTCGGTGGCGTCGGCGAGGTCGAGGCGACCGGAGAGGATGAGCCGGAGTTCGCGGCGCCGACCGGCTCCTTCGTACCGCTCCTGCTCCTGTTCCGTTTCCGGCGCGACGCGGGGGATCGGGATGGGGCGCCCGCTCTGGTCCACCGCGACGAAGGTGTAGTACGCTCGGTTGCACTTCCGTCGCGTCCCGGTCGCGGTGTCCTCTGCCCACACGTCGATTTCGACCTCCATCGAGGTGGTGAACGCCCGGTTGACGACCGCCTCGATCCCGACGACCTCACCGAGGCGGATGGCACTCTTGAAGTCCACGTTGTCCACGCTCGCCGTGACGCACGTCCGGTTGGAGTGGCGCATCGCCGCGATGCCGCCTGCCACGTCCATGAAGTGAAGGAGACGCCCGCCCATGAGGTTGCCCAGCGTGTTGGTGTCGTTGGGCAGCACGAGCTCGTTCATGCGCGTGCGGCTCGCGGACGGCGGTTTCGTGGTCACGAGGCGAGGAGGTGAGGGGCACGAAAGCTACCTCGTCCCTGTCCGCCTCGGTGAGTGGGGGAAGAGGGACCGTTCATCACCGAGGCGGGCATGGGCTCGCGCTGTTCAGCAAGCGGTAGAGGTGCCCGAACGCTCCGAGGCGGACAGCCTCGCGCCCTCCCGCGTCACGTCTTCTGCGGCTGCTTCTTGGCGGCGGGGAACAGCACGTTGTTGAGGATGAGGCGGTACCCCGGCGAGTCCGGGTGCAGCGACAGGTCCGTGGGCGGGTCGCCCACCATGTGCTGATAGTCTTCGGGGTCGTGTCCGGCGTAGAAGGCGAAGAAGCCACGTCCGACCGGACCGTAGAGGTACCGAACCGTCCCCGTGGGATGCTGCCCGAGGATCACGATGCCCGGCTTGAGCGCGTCCTCGCGGAAGGCCGTCGTCTGGCCCATGAACCCGCGCACGCTCGCGACGTGGTTCTGCGTCAGCATCGTCGGGACCGGGTCGTACCGGGCGGAGAAGTCGAACAGCGTGAAGTAGTCCACGAGGGGGTTTCTCAGGCTGATCGGAGGCGCGGCGTCGATGTCGGAGTGCTCGTACTCCATCGGGTTGAACGACGGGCGGAAGTCGCGGAAAGCGATGGTCTCGCCGAAATCGAGGCGGGAGACGGCATCAGGCGCGATGGCGTCTCCGTCCATCTGAGACGGCACGATGTCGGTCGCGTGGGCCGCGAGCGCGATGTCGAAGGTGTCCGTCCCGCTGCACATCGCGAAGAGAAAGCCCCCCTCGGCGACGTACTGCCGGATGGTCCGCACGACGGCGAGCTTGTGCTGGCTGACCTTCTGGAAGCCGCGCTCTCGCGCTGCCGCCTCGGCCTCGCGCTGCTGCTGCTGGTACCACGCCTGCCCGCGAAAGGCGGAGTAGAACTTGCCATACTGACCGGTGAAGTCCTCGTGGTGGAGATGGAGCCAGTCGTAGTCCGCGAGGCGCCCGTCGAGCACGTCGGCGTCGTAGACCTGCTCGTAGGGCACATCCGCGTATGTCAGCGCGAGCAGCACAGCATCGTCCCAGGGGAGCGTCTGATCGGGGGCGTAGACGGCGATCTTCGGCGCTTTCTCCAGCCGCACCACCGAGGTGTTCTCCGCCGGACTCTCGACCTCAGCCGTGATCGCGGGGCCACTCACCGGCTCGTAGCTGACGCCCCGCGCCCGGAGTTCGTCGCGAAGGCCCGTGTCGTCGGGCGCGAGGAAAGACCCGCCTCGGTAGTTGAGGAGCCAGTCCACTCCGAGGCCGTCCGCGAGCGCCCAGTAGACCGCACCGTACGCCCGGAGGTGGTCCGCTTGGGACTCGTCCATCGGGATGAGGAGGTCCTGCGCTGCGACAGTGCTCGGCGCCAGGGACAGGAGCAATAGACCGACCGCCGACCGCAGACGGCCGACCGCTGCGGGCGCGGATGAGAAGAATCGAGGCACGATCATGGGAACTCAGGGGAGCCCGCCTCGGCACCGAGGCGGAAACGTCAGCGGGCCGTTGTCGTCAGGCGCCAGCCTGAGCCCGCAGGGCGCGAAGCCGCTCGCGCGCACGCGGCGCCAGGAGGGAGCCTGGGTAGAGGTCGAGGAGACGGCCGTACGCATCCAGCGCCGCGGCGGGGTCCCCGAGGTGGGTCTGGTGGATCTCTGCCGTCTGGAAGAGAGCCCGGTCGAGGAAGTACGAGCGCGGGTGCTCCTCGGGCACGCGGGCGAGTGCGGCAAGGGCCTCGTCGTACCGTCCGAGGTCGCGAAGCACGTGCGCTCGAAGGACGAGCACCTCGTCAGCGAGGGGGTGATTGGGGTCGTCGGCCTGGAGGCTGTCGAGCGTGACGAGCGCGTCCGTGTGGAGACCGCGACGGTGGAGGAGGGCCGCCCGACCGTAGGTGCGGAGGGCGCGATTGGTGGAATCGGGCCCTGCGTTTTCGTCGAGCGTGAGCCGTAGCGAGACGGCGTCGTTCGCCACGTCGGCGGCGGTGTTGTCGTCCATCGCCTCGGCGCGTGCGAGGGCGGAGAAGAGGAAGCCCTCGTAGAAGTCGATCATCGCCATCTCGTATCGGGCCTGCTCTGCCTGCGGCCCCGTCCGGATCCGGTCCTCAATGCTCTGGAAGCGGTCGCGCGCCTCGAAGAGATCCCCGCGCTGAAGGGCCACGATGCCGAGATCGAGCTTGGCCTTTCCGACCGTCGCCGGATCGAACGTGGACGCGATGAGTCGGTCTAGAGCCTCCTCCGCCTCGTCCGGTGCGCGATAGACATCGAGGTACAGATCCGCGAGGCGGCGGAGGGCCTCCGTGGCATCTGGGTGGCCGGAGTGGTCGTCGGCGAACTGAGCGTACGCATCGCGGGCCCGGTCGTAGAGCGGGGTCGGCGCGTCCGAGGCGGCAGACTCCCCGGCTTCTCTGGCTCGCTCCTCAGCGATCCGTGCCCGGCGAAGGAGAGAGGGGGGAACCAACGGACCGTTCGCGTAGCGGTCCAGAATCACGTCCAGTGCCTGATCCGCTTCGTCGAGCGCGCCCGCCGCGAGGGCGAGTTCAGCGAAGTTGAACACCGCGAACCCGTCGCGGTCCACGAGGCGGTCCGTCGCGCGGGTGGCGCTCAGCGCGCGACCGTACTCGCCACGTTCGAGCGCGACCCACGCCTCCATCTCGCGGAACGCAGCGTTGAAGGGATCCTCCGCGACCGCCTCGCGGAGGGCCACGTCGAACCCGTCCAGCGCGCCGACACTCTCCGTCAGCCTCGCAAGCCGTGCCTGGACGGTGCGCACGTTTTCCGGGGACACCGCCAGGACCTCTAGGTAGAACCGTGCGGATTGCTCGTACTCGCCGGAGAGTCCGTAGAGGTGCGCCAACTCCAGGCGGAAGAGATCCTCGTTGCCGAGGCGGTCGCGCCCGGCGTCGAGCACGGCCGCGGCCTCCCCGAACAGGCGCAGGCTGCTGATGCCGTTCGAGACAGTTCGGTAGGTGTGCTCCTGGTCGGGCGCGAAGGCAACAGCCTCGTCCCAGGCGACCGCTGCGTCGTCCAGGCGCCCGGCTTTGTAGAGCGCCGTGCCGCGTTGGGTGAGGAGGTGGACGCTCGCGCCCAGGTCCGCGATGCGGGCGTCGATGAGCGCGAGGGCATCCTCGAACCGACGATCGGCCTCATACGCCGACAGCAGCCGACTCCACACGGGCAGGGAGGCGCGGTTCTCGTCGTACAGGTCTTCGAGGAGGTTGACCGCCTGCCGGGTGCGGCCAGCCTCGGTCATGCGCCGCGCGAGGTCCAGCGTCTCGCGGATGGAGCGCTCGCGGTCGGGCTGCATGGACTCGACCGGCGGCGCGGGAGGACGCGGTGGGCCGGTCTGTGCCGAGACGGGCACCGCCAGCGCCACCGCGACCCCCACGATCCCCAACAGTCGAAACCGTCTTCCGCCTCGGTACCGAGGCGGGAGACGGGGACACGGAGCGGACGGTGCAACGGGGCGGCGCACGAGATCGAAGAGGGTGTCCGAGAAGGTAGGGCGGCCGGGCGGCTATCTTCGCCCGCCGTTCGGCCAACGGTCGCAGAGACTCCGTAGTACGCCTCGATGATTCCCGACCTCCGTTCTCCC
>JBCCPW010000130.1:0-8335 GCA_039024735.1 Bacteroidota bacterium | reverse complement strand
CGGGCCGATGTCCACGATGCCGAAGTCGTCATCGCAGAGCGCGGCGAGGCGGTCGAAGTCGTGGGCACGGACGTAGCGGAAGAGGTTGCGTGTCTCGTCGAAGAAGGGCTGGGCGGCCCAGGCCTCGGGCGCGGGGTCGTCGAGGCCGACAGCGGTGGGGGGCGTCATGGGGGATACGGTGGGGAGAAGCGCCTACACGCCGAGGACGCGTGCGTGGCTCCCTTCGACTCCCGTCCGCCTCGGTGCCGAGGCGGACCACCGAGGCGGGTCGGGTGGTGGTCGGTCTGTGGGCCTGGTGCGACACGCCCCTACGCGGTGTTTGCGCGCATCGGGTGGACCGAGGCGGACACAGGGATTTGCTTCCCAGAACCCAGAACCCAGAACCCAGAACCCAGAACCCCTCAGCACTCCAGCCCGCGCACGAACCGAAGCATGGCCGGTCCGGCCACGTAGTCCGCCTTGCTCAGCGCCGCGATGATGCGCTCGTGCGACGAGCCCGGGACGATGACCTCCTCGTGCGGCACGTTTGCGCGGTCCAGCGCACCGAGGAGGACCTCGGCTTGTCGGATGAGCGCGGGGTAGTCGCCCTCGGCGTAGAGCACCTGGAACGACGGTGCTTCGGGGGTGAGAAGCGGGACCACCGAGGCGGCCACCTGCCACGGCGCAGGCTCGGCGGGCACTGTCTCTGAGTGCTCCCCTCCGGGCGGCGCGAAGCGCTGGACGTAGTACGGGTAGTTCGGTCGGATCTCGAAGGAGCGGGTGTCCGTGAGGTCGTACGCGGCGCCGCTGACCGGGATGACGCCGCAGACTGCCGCCTCGGGAAGTCCCGCGGCGTTTCGCACCTTCGGGTCGAGCGCGACGTGACTCGCGAGGTGGGCGCCTGCCGAGTGACCCATCAGCACGAGTCCATCGGGATGGCCGCCCTCTTGGCGGACGCGCTCGCGAATGGCGGCCGTGGCGCGGGCCACGTCGTGGACCTGCTCGCGCCACGTCGCGCCGGGCTGGAGGCGGTACGAGATCACTGCCGCCCCGATGCCTCGCGAGGCGAAGAACCGCCCGATGTTGCCGTAGAGGTCCTCGCCGCCGAAGCGCAGGTCTCGATCCCCCTCGGTCCAGCCCCCGCCGTGGACGTAGATCACCGTCGGCCAGGGCTCGGCTCGGACGGAATCCGCGAGGGGCAGGAACAGGTTGTACCGGTGCTTCGGGTCGTCCGATCCGTCCACGTAGGGGAGCGCGAGGCGGACGTTCTCGTCGGGCAGATCGGCGTGGTCGTACACGAACGGCAGCGCGAGGCGGTAGACCAGAGAGCAGCCCGGCAGTGCGACGAGCAGCAGAAGGAGAGCGAAGAGGCGCATGCGGGGGAGGGGGGGGGATGCTTCCACACGAAACGACGCGCGGAGTTCGAACGGCTGCACTCTGGCCGCCGTAGCCTCCGGCATCGTCCCGTTCTGCCATGATCCGCTCCGTCCTTCGCCGCCAACTCGATGCCACCGAGCGCCGCCTCGGTGGGTCGATGGACTACCTCCGGTTCGCCACTGAGGCGGACCCCGCCGCCGTGATCAAGTTCGGCCTTCTCCAACCGGCGACGGGCCATCGGAGGGTGCTGCCACGTGAGGTCTTCCACGCGGCTCGCATCGCCGCGACCCAGACGGCCGATTGCGGGACGTGCGTCCAGATGGAGGTGAACGCCGCCGTGAGTGCTGGCGTCGCGGCAGAGTCCGTTCGCGCGATGCTGGCGGGAGATGCCACCGAGGCGGAGGTGCAAGACGCCCAGGTCTTCGCGCGGGCCACCGCCCGGCACGAGGACCCCGGCGAGGACCTGCGCACCCGGATCGTGACGCGACACGGGGAGCGTGGTCTAGTCGAACTGGCGCTCGCGGTCACCACCGCGCTGGCGTATCCGACGATGAAGCGCGCCCTCGGCTTCGCCACGGCCTGCTCGCGGGTGACGGTCACAGTCTGACGGATGGCCCACTCCGCCTCGGTATCGAGGCGGAGTGGGTCCTGCCCGGCGGATCTCCGCCTCGGTGCGGACGGCTATACTCGCGAGGTCTCCCCGCCGACCCCATGCGAGACGGGCTTCGCGCTCTCGATGCGCTCGACTTGAACCTGAGCCAGGGCAATCTGCTGCTGCTCAATCTCATCCTCGGGATCGTGATGTTCGGTGTCGCCCTGGGCATCACCACGGACGACCTCCGCTGGGTGGTGAGGCGTCCTCGCACCGTCCTGGTCGGCTTGGTGGGCCAACTCGTTCTGCTCCCCGCCGCGACCGTGGCTCTCGTGGCCGTGCTTCATCCGTGGCTCACGCCGGGAGTCGCCATGGGGATGATTCTGGTGTCGTGCTGTCCGGGGGGCAACGTGTCCAACTTTGTGGTCCACCTCGCCCGGGGAAACGCCGCCCTCAGCGTCAGCCTGACCGCCGTGACGACGGCCGGAGCCGTCCTGTTCACGCCGCTCAACTTCGCGCTGTGGGGCGGGCTGTACTCCCGATGGATGCTCACCGAGGCGGCCAATCCGCTTCTCCGCACGCTGGAAATCGATCCGCTGGCGGTGGGCCAGACGGTGTTCCTCTTGCTCGGCTTTCCGCTCATGCTCGGGATGGCCTTCGCGCGGTTCGCTCCGAACGCGACGGCCCGGATCGAGGCGCCGATTCGCATCGCGAGCATCGGGCTGTTCGCCGCCATCGTGGTCGTGGCGTTCGGGAAGAACCTCGATGCGTTCGTGGCGCACATCGCGTTTCTGTTTCCCATCGTGCTGGTGCACAACGCACTGGCGCTGTCGCTCGGCTGGGGATGGGCGGGGGCCGCGCGGCTCGCCCGTCGCGAGCGGAAAGCCATCAGCATCGAGGTGGGAATCCAGAACTCTGGGCTGGGGCTCGTGCTGCTCCTGAATCCCGCCATCTTCCCTCCGGAGGTGCCCATCGGCGGGATGGCGGCCATCGCGGCGTGGTGGGGCATCTGGCACATCCTCTCGGGTCTCACGCTCGCGTCGTGGTGGCGCCGCGAGGTGCCGTCCTCCGAGCCAGTCGCGGCATGACGAGCATGCGCGAGTCTCTCGGGTATCGGCTGTTGTACCCGTACGTCCGATGGGTCTACACGGCGCTGTACTGCCGGACGTTCGAGGTGGTCGGCGCGGAGCGCGTTCCGCTCGACCGGCCCGTCGTGTTCGTGGTCACCCACCAGAACAACCTCCCGGATGCCTGCGCGGTCCTCTTCGCGACACCGAGGCGGCCTGTGTTCGTCGCCAGGGCGGATCTCTTCCGGTCGCCTCTGGTGGCTCGGGCGCTGGGGTTCCTTCGCATCCTGCCGATGTACCGTGCGGACCACGGGCGGCGAGCCATCGAAGAGAAGCTGCCCGAGACCATGGACCGGTTGCGTACTCACCTGATCTCGCGCGGCGCGTGTGTGATCATGGCGGAGGGCACCTCCGCAACGACCCGCACGCTGCGGCGCCTCAAGAAAGGGTGGGCACGCCTCGTCCTCGATACGCTTCCCGAGGCGGAGGGTCTCGTGGTCGTGCCGGTGGCCGTCGAGTTCTCGAATTGGTACGCGTGGGGACCCGATCAGCGCGTCACAGTGGGGGAGCCTCTGGTGTTCGAGCCCGCCTCGGTGGGAGTGCCTCGTCACCTCAACGAGATGAACGCCCGGCTCCACTCGGCGTTGGCTCGCCTTATCCGCTCCGACGACGAGATTGAGGCGTGGCACCGGCAGATCTCAGCGCAGCGAACGGGCCGCGATGCGCTGTGGCGGGTGGTGGGCCTTCCGGCTCTGGCAGTTCTCCTGGTGGCGTTCGCTCCCGTGCTGGTGTTCACACAATGGCGGGTCTATCGCCACCCCCGCGCGGATTTCCGTGCCACGATTGAGGTCGGAACGCTGGCCGTCGGGATGCCGATCTGGGCGCTGGGCCTTGGCCTCGTGATCGCAGGGACCCTCGGATGGGAAGCGTTCCTCGCGGGCGCCGTGGCGCTGCCTCTCATCGGATGGGCCGCCGCGCGAAGCTGGATCGCATGGACGTCTCCAGGTGTCTCGCGCTCCGCCTCGGTGTGACGTTGAGCACAACAGGCGCGTTCAGAACAGGCGCGTTTGGCGGGATTCGAGGTCGAGCAGGGCGCGCTTCCGATGCAGGCCCCCCGCGTAGCCCGTCAGCGACCCGTCGGCCCCGATGACGCGGTGGCATGGGATGACGACCGCGAGAGGGTTGGCGCCATTCGCGGCCCCGACGGCCTGGGCGCCACCGGGCTGCCCGAGGCGGTGCGCGAGGTCCCCGTAGGTCCGCGTCTCGCCGTGCGGAATCTCCAGAAGCGCGTCCCAGACCTCGCGCTGGAACAGCGTGCCCTCGGGACGAAGCACGAGGTCGAACGCGGTTCGCTCGCCAGCGAAGTACGCCGTGAGTTGTCCGACGGCCTCACCGAGGCGGGACGGGGCGTACCGTGCGCCGTGCGGAGGCGTGGTGTCGAAGGCAAGCCGGGTCAGGGCGCCGTCGGCGTCCGCCACGAGGAGGGCATCGCCGAGAGGGGTGGGCGCGATGGTGTAGAGCATGGAGAGCGGACGCATCGCGCCGCCGAACTGGGCGCGGCGAAAGTACCGGTTGTCCGGGCTTTCGGTAGGCACCGTGCGAGCGCGCAGAGCGGTAGCTTTCCGGCAGTTGGTCCATCCCCGACATGCCGTCTTCCCCCCGCTTCGCGTTCGCCTGCACCCTAGGCGGTCTTCTGGTGCTCGGCGGCAGCCTGCTCGGCTGCGAGCCACCGGCCGCGTCTGGCGCTCAACCCGCCGATCCTCCCGTCACTGAGGTGACGGCCCCGTCCCCGGACCTCGCGTCCGATACCACCGAGGTGGTGCGCCTCTCCGCCCAGGCCGCCCGCGCCTACCTAGAGAACACGCCCGACGCCCAGGTCGTGGACGTGCGCACCGCCGAGGAGATCGCCGACACCGGTACTCTCGCCGCGGCCAAGGTTCTCGACTTCCGCTCTCCCGACTTCGAGGAACAGGCCGTCGCCGCACTGGACCCCGAGCGGCCCGTGGTTCTGTTCTGCCGGTCGGGCAATCGGGCCGGGCAGGCCGCCGAGCATCTGGTTCAGCGCGGGTTCGCCTCGGTGTTCAACGTAGGCGGATTCGAGGATCTCGCCGCTACAGGTCTCCCTACCACCACTCCCTGAGCCTGCCATGTCCTTCCTCTCTCGTTTGCGCGGAGGATCCGCCCCGATGTCGCCGCAGGCTTTTGTGGCCGATCGCGATCCCGAGGCACCCGTCCTCGATGTGAGAACCCCAGCCGAGTTCGCACAGGGACACCTCGCGGACGCCGTCAATGTGGACGTGACCGCCTCCGACTTCCAGGAGCGCATCGGTCAGATGGGTCTCCCCGCCGACGGTCCGGTGTACCTGTACTGCCGCTCGGGCGGTCGCTCGGGCACCGCCGTGGGCATTCTCCAGCAGATGGGGCACGCCGGGGCTGTCAACGTGGGCGGCTTCGACGCGCTGGCCCGTGCGGGGGCGGAGGTTGGGTAGTCCTCCCGCCTCGGTGCTGCACCTGCACCGAGGCGGACGCTGTGAGGATGCCGGGAGGTGAGATCTTCCCGCAGGGTGAGCCGTTCCGCTCTCATGGACCTGTCGATTCTCCAGACCACCCAGGCCGCGGCGGCCTTCGGCGTGCTCGTGTTGCTGCTCCTGCTGGAGTCGGCGCACCCGTTCTTCGAGTTGTTCGGTGGGCGCCGCCAGCGGGGACAGCACCTGCTCCGCAACCTGGCGCTCGGCCTGCTCAACGGCCTGATCGTGGCGGTGGTCTTCGCGGGGCTGTGGGTGCTGGCCGCGGAGTGGGCCGAGGCGCGAGAGATCGGTCTGTTGCGGCTCGTGGAGATGCCGGTCTGGCTCCACGTGGCCCTCGCGGTGCTGCTGCTGGACGTCTGGACCTACACCTGGCACCGTCTCAACCACCGCATCCCGTTCCTCTGGCGTTTCCACCGGGTCCACCACGCCGACGCGCACATGGACGTGAGCACGGCGAGCCGCTTCCACACCGGGGAGATCGTCCTGTCGTCCGTGCTCCGCATCCCCCTCATCGTGGCGCTCGGGGCAACCGCGTGGGACCTCGTGCTCTACGAGACGCTGATGTTCGCCGTCGTGCAGTTCCATCACGCCAACCTCGCGCTGCCGCCCAGGCTGGAGCGGCTCGTCTCGCGTGTCATCGTGACGCCGGGAATGCACAAGGTCCACCACTCGCGATGGCAGCCCGAGACGGACTCCAACTACAGCTCGCTCTTCTCGTGGTGGGACCGCCTCTTCCGCACCTTCCGCCGCCGCGAGCGCCTCGATGAGATCCGCCTCGGTCTCGATCAGTTCGATGGGGACGAGACGCTGGGCGATCTCCTGCGGATGCCTCTGGCGCCTCACAACCCGTCGCACGCCACCGAGGAGGAATGAACGAGGCAGCCGGTAGATGGCGCGAGGCGTGGGACAGCCCGACCGGTCTCCGATGGCGCCGCATCGGGTACTGGGCCATGATGCTGGCTCTCGTCGGCGTCGTGATCTGGCGCTACACGCCGGACTACCGGCTGCCCGATCTCGGCCCGGCGCCTGCCTTCGCGGGTACCTCGCTGGAGGGCGACCCCGTCCGCCTCGGTGAGCACGCGGGACAGGTCGTGGTACTGAACGTCTGGGCGACGTGGTGCCCGCCGTGTGTGGTCGAGACGCCCGGCTTCGTGGACCTCGCGACCGACTTCGAGGGCGACGTGCAGTTCATCGGTCTCGCGGCGGAGCGCGACGAGGCGGCGGTTCGCGCCTTCGCTGACCGCTACGGCGTGCCGTATCCGCTCGTGATGCAGGCGACGCTGGAGACGCCGCCACCGTCCGGGCGCGTCCTACCCACGACGTTCGTGATCGACAAGGCGGGTCGGGTGCGGATGCGGCACGAGGGGTTGCTGGTGGAGCCCGCCCTCCGGCCGGTGCTGAGGCGTCTCGTGCGCGAGTAGGGATCACGGAAGACGAGTGAAGCGACGAGTCGCCGTCGCGCCGGACGAGACGAGACGGAGCGTGTACACACCCGGCGCGAGATCGCGTGCCTCTATCTCAACGTCGTGCGATCCCGCTGCTCGCCAGCCATCCTCCAGACGAAGGACTTCACGCCCGAGGGCGTCGTAGACCGACACGCGAACCACCGCCACTTCGAGTAACTCGAATCGGGTGAAGCCGCTCTCGCGCAGCGGATTCGGCACAACGGGGTAAAGTGCGATGGGATCAGAGGTCCCGGGGGGCTCGATGCTCGTGGCAGCGAGCCGGTCCTGCAGTTGGCGGAGATACAGGGAGCCCGGCGCGAGACCGGGCCGGAAGGTGCCTTCGATGAAGGACCCCGTGTTGGAGACGAAGGGACCAGAGTCCAACGCCTCGCCTTGAATCCCGATGCCGTAGTTCTGCGCCGTCGGCGGCTTCTCGATCACGGCGCTGCTCCCGTTCATCTCGGCGTTCCAGATGACGCAGTTGGCGCACGCCCAGCCGTGGCTGGTTCCGAAGTCCCCTCGATTGCCGATGTGCAGCCGACGCGCGGCCACGCCCGAGCCAGAGCCGGAGGTCCCTCGCTCCACATGGCGGTCCCAGAGAAAACCGGATCCCCACTGCCGATGGGATTCGCTGGATGTGAAGGCATCCTCCGACACGTTGTCCAGGAAGACGATGCCAGAGTCGTACGACGTCCCGTTCCCGACATATGCGTGGCGAGCGTCGGTTGCGCGGTTGCCGATGAACAGCACGAGTTGGGACTGCGAGACCTCGAAGTTGTAGCGCCGCGCGCCCGTGACCTGGGAGTGCGGTTCCAGAGCCGCACTAGCCGCTATGGTCACGTAGCGTGAGTGCTGCACGCTGATCCCTGCACGCCAGAAATGCAGCGCGGTGACGCCAGAGGCCCAGCCATTCTCCACGAGGACAAACCGAATGGCGTCCTTCGCGTGGGTCTCGCTTGTCGGTCCGACTGTTTCGATGTGGACGCGCAGGTTCTCCACCCCGACATTCTCGATCGTTCGGGAGCGGTCGCGATGGTAGACGTACGACGGCGACAGACGGGCGTCCAACCGGGTGAACGTGGGGGCATCGAGCGTCATCCGATGGCCGTCGAGGCCGGTCACTGTTCGCGCCAGAGCGATGGGGTGCTGTCCGACGCCCCACGGGGCGTCCTCTGCGGTTCCTCCCCCGTCGATCGCCGCTAGCCACGCCTCCGTCGCAGGGTGAAACACGGTCACCGCGTCGCCGACCGAGAAGACCTCAGGACGTTCGATCTCAAACGACCGGGCGCCGATGGGCACCACATCGTCCCGAATGAGCGACGTGTCGCGCGTGGCATCGCGCCGCGT
>JBCCPW010000129.1:0-8375 GCA_039024735.1 Bacteroidota bacterium | reverse complement strand
GACGCAGAAGGACCTCGTGCGCCAAGGCTACCGGATGCGGACGTACGTCCCCTACGGGACGGAGTGGGTGCCGTACTTCTCGCGTCGCCTCCGGGAGCGGAAGGAGAACGTGTTCTTCGTGCTGAAGGCGCTCGTGAGCGGGTGAGCGAGGGGTCTTCCGCCTCGGTTCCGAGGCGGAACGACACATCTCCACACCGAGGCGGGATCACCCGTCGATCTCGGCGCCGGGGAGGCGCGGGAGGTTGTCTCCTTCCACGACGCACCGCTCATCCAGCCGCGCACGCGCCTCGGAGAGGCCGAGTCCCGTCGCGAGGACATCGAGCGGCAGCTCGCGGCCGTCCGTCCACGCGTCGTTGGTGGCCTCGGGGGGGAAAAACCGGAAGATGGACTCGCCCTCGCGCACGGGGCCTTCGAGCACGTCGCCCACGCGCGGGGTGTAGGCGGACCCCGGCCCGACCTGGGGATCATCAGAGATGGTCTGGATCAGCGCGTACTCGCCTCGGTGGACCTTCGCGACGGCCACGCCGCAGCCCTCGGGCGCAAGGAAGACGACGTGCGGCGCGATGGTCGTCCCGGCGGAGCGGCCGATGGAGCACCCGCCGAGCGTGAGGACCAGCACGAGGAGACCGACTCGCATCAGGAACGAGCACTCACCCCACGCCTCTGACGCCCCTCGGTCGGTTCGCGGTGAGAGTCGATGGACCGCGGACCGCAGACGTCTCCTCTGTGGTCCGTGGTCTGTCGTCTGTGGTCCCTCAGCGATCCGATCCCTCATCTTTCTTCCAGATGCGGTATCAGTACGTCCCGCCGCGCTCCGAGGCGATCACGTAGCCGTTGGTGGAGGGCGTGAGGCCGAGTTCCACCCACGCGCGGCCGGAGCGCTCGTCGCTCTCGGTGAAGTCCGAGACGGCGAAGTCGTAGTCGAAGCGGATCGTGGGGCGGCTGCCGGTGGTGGCGCGGACCGGCCCCGAGAGCTCGTAGTAGCGGTTGGGCCACCGCTGGAAGTACGCCGCCTTGTCGTCCCCGACATCCGCCTGCGAGATCGTCCCGCGGTCGAAGTAGCGGACGCGGTTCGCGTAGAGCCCCATGAGCCCGTCCACGCTGTTGAAGGATTGGCGCCCGAGGAAGTCCAGCGCGAAGTCCACGTGGTCGTCCCGGTCCACGATCTCCTGCGGCTCGGGTGGGCGGACGGGCGGCGCGCTCACCTCGGGGGCCGCCTCCGCAGCGGTCTCCGCCTCGGTGCTGCTCTCGGCGGCCTCGCCCTTCGCGACGCCCCACGACGGCCCCGAGGCGGAGCCGGTCGGTTGCGAACTCGCCGGGGTCGCGGCGGAGGTCTCCACCGAGGCGGCGGCGGGCGGCTCCGCCTCGGTCCCGCATCCCGCGAGGCCGATGGCGGCGATCAGACAGCAGAAGCGGAGCATGGCGGAGCGGCTACACGTGGCGCTCCGCATGGTACGACGAGCGCACCAACGGGCCGCTTTCCACGTGCGGCAGGCCCAGCCCCTCGCCGATGGCCTTGTAGCGCGCGAACTCGTCCGGGTGGACGTAGCGCTCCACCGGGAGGTGCATCCGGGTGGGCTGGAGGTACTGCCCGATGGTCATCACGTCCACGCCGTGCGCGTGGAAGTCCGCCATCGTCTCGATGACCTCCTCCTCGGTCTCGCCGAGCCCAACCATGATGCCGCTCTTCGTGCGGAGGCCGTACTCGTCCTTCGCCATCTTGAGCACGTCCAGCGAGCGCTGATAATCCGCCTGCGGACGGACGCGCCGGTAGAGCCTCGGCACCGTCTCAACGTTGTGGTTGAGCACCTCGGGCCGCGCCTCGAAGACGGTCTCCAGCGCCGGGCGGGCGCCGCGCATGTCCGGGATGAGCACCTCGATGGTCTGATCCTGCGCGTGGATGAGCCGGATGGTCTCCGCGAAGATGGGCGAGCCGCCGTCCTCGCGGTCGTCTCGGTTGATAGAGGTCACCACGACGTGCTGCAGGCCCATCAGCCGGGCCGCCTCGGCGACGCGGCGCGGCTCGTCCCAGTCCAGATCCTTCTGCTTGGGACGCCCCGTGTGGACGGCGCAGAAGCTGCACGAGCGCGTGCAGACGTTGCCGAGAATCATGAACGTGGCCGTCCCGGCGGTCCAGCACTCGCCCATGTTGGGGCAGCGGGCGCTGGAGCAGACCGTGTGCAGCTGGTACTTCTCCAGCGTCTCCTGGATGCTGCGGAAGCGCTCGCCGTAGGGCAGCTTCACGCGGAGCCACTCGGGGCGGTTGCCTCGGCGGCGCGCCGTGGGCGCAGCCTGCACGACGGGCAGTTCCAGCATGCCGCCGTCGGTATCGAAGCCGTCGCCGGAGGCGCCGAGGTCGGTGCCGGGCGCGGCGGTTTTGAGCGTGACCTGTCCGGGGAGGCGGGGGGCCTTGACGGGCGTGGGCATGGTGTGGAGTCAGGTTTTGCGCGAAGGTACCCCGCCCGGCGCGAGGGGTTCTGGAACTACGAGTCGGGGACCTCGGGCGGACAGAAGCGGGTCACCATTTCGCGCATGGACTGGACCCACGGGAGATGGCCCAAGCCGATGGCATCCATCTGCGCGAGGGAGGTGCGCCACGCGGCGCAGGCGGCCGGGAGGTCGCCTCTGGCGCGTTCGAGGCGGCCGATGTCTTCCCAGGTGGACCCGATCCCGTACGTGTTTCCGATCTCGGTGTGAAGGGCCAGAGCGCGTTGGAGCGCGGCGTGCGCTTCATCGAAGAGCTTCTCAGAGCTATGGACTCGCCCGAGGCCCCTCTCGGCGTTGGCCTCGCCGAGGCGGTCGCCGATGTCACGGAAGGCGTCGCGGGCGGCGGTGTAGCTGCGCCGCGCCTCGTCATACTCGGCGCGCATGTAGTGCACGTCACCGAGGCTCTTCTCGGCGTTGGCCTCGCCGAGGCGGGAGCCGATGTCCCGGAAGGCGTCGCGGGCGGCGCGCAGGCGGCCCGGCGTCTCGGGTCTGGCGAAGGTCTCCCACCCCATGACCTCGGCGACCCCGGCCGTCACCTCCGCCACGTAGCGCGCGTCGTCTCTCGCATGGGCTCGGTCCACGGCGGCAAACACGTTCGGCATCTCCGCAACAACGGCGTGAACCCACGGACCGTACCGCTCCCTCGCGCGAGTGGCCTCTGCAAAGGTCTGGAGGTATCCATCCAGCTTTTGTCGCAACGCCTCAGCCTCCGGTACGTCGGCGTGCTTGCTGGCGGCGAAGAGACGGACGGGCACGAGTGCCGCCGTTCGGTTGCCTTCCTCGTGCAGGAGCCCGAGGCGGACCAATGCCTCCGCCTCATCCTCCACGCCCAACGCCCGCAGCATCTCGGGCGAGGCCCCCGCTGGGAGGTCAGCGAACAGCACGAACAGCGCGCGGACTGAGGCCGGGAAGCTGTCCAGTGCGGCGTACGAGAAGCCAAGCGAGACCTCCAGGCTCTCCTCCGCGCTGAGGCCGCCCGCACCCGCTCGCCGGATCCCGGAGACCGCCGCGAGGCGCAGCGGGTCCTCGCGCCACGCCGCCAGAAGAGCGGAGACCGTCCCCTCCCGCCGCAGCCGCCCGGCCACAAGCACAAGGGAGAGCGGATGCCCGTTCAACTCGCTCAGTAGCTCCGCCAGAGGCTCGGTGTCGGCGTCTGTCCAGGCGTGGTCGGGCGTGAGGGCGCGGAAGAGGTCGGCGTCGTAGGGTGTCTTCAGTCGCCCCGGCTCCACGTAACGTGGGGTCGGGATGTCGGGGCGGCTCCGCATGGTCACGAGCACGCGCATCCCGCGGTCGTGTGTCGTGAGGTCGCGGAGGAAGTGGATCGCGCGCTCGGTGTCGCCGCGGTACGCCTGCTGGAAATCGTCCAGGATGTAGAGCCGCCTGCCGCGCGTCGCCATGGCGCCGAGCAGACCCGTCGCGTCGCGGACCTCGGTGAGCGAGAGTTGGGCCGCCACCTCGCCTACAGCGCCAGAGGCCGTCTCCTGGGTGCGGAGGTCGATGTAGTCGGCGCCGTCTGCCGCCCAGGGCCTCTGGAGGGCCTCGTCGTAGAGGTGCCGCACGAGGGTGCTCTTGCCAATCCCGCCGGGTCCGCAGACGAACACGACCGGGTGGGCGTCCAGCGCTGCCAGGGTCTCCGCGATGGCGTCCTCGCGGCCCATGAAGTGGTCCGTTCGCTTGATCGGCGCGAGGGAGGGCGCAGGCTGCGCCGCGTCGAGTTGCTGCTTGGCGAGCGCCCGGATCTCCTCGCGCGTCTTCTCGGCCTCGGCAGAGATGAGGCCACGCGTCTTCTTGTGCTCCTCCTCCACCGTCTTGGCGAAGTCGTCGAACCGCTTCGAGACCTCGCCGAGGTCCTCGCGCAGAGTCCTCGAGAGCGTGCGTCGGAATGCTCTGGTCTCAGCGATGATCTCGCTCTCTGTCTTCTGCACCGTCTCGCCAGAGGCCTGCTGTCGGAGGTGGCGGACCTGCGCGAGGGTCTCGCCGAGCATCAGCAGCGTCAGCTTGGCGAAGGCCCGCCCGCCCGTCTCGGCGTCCTGTGCCATCACGTTCCGCACCGCCTTCGGAAAGCCGGTGTGGAGCGTCTTCACGAGGTCGGCGATGGCCTCTGGCGCGAGGACGTGCTTCCCCTTGCGCCAGCCGACCGTTCCCTTCGCCCGCCGCACGAAGCGGTCCACCGTCGCCTTCCAGTTGTCCCGTGAGAGCGTTCTCCCTCCGCCCTCAGCGCCCTCGCCAGAGGCCCGCAATTCGGCAGACGTGGTGGCGAACACCTCAACGAGACGTAGGCTCTCCACCGGATCCAGCGCGCCGTTGGGGTCGCTCTCCATCGGTTTGAGCACGCCACCGGCGTCCCGCGCGATGTACCGGAGTGCCTCGGCGCTCCTCTCATCGCCGGTCTGCCACCGGTCGGCGACCTGAAGCACGGTGTCGGCCACAGCGCGGTGGAGCACGGCGTCGAGGTCGCGGTTGGCCTGCACCTCGCGGTAGTCGTCACTGGAGGAGAACCGCGCCTTCAACGCGTCGCTCGCGGCCCCTTGCCCAAAGCTGGTGACGAGGTCCAGACCCTTCTTGGCCGCCGCGAGTCCCACGCCCGCGCCCGTCACGGCCCCGCCGGTGGTGCAGTCCAGCGCCACAGAGCCGAGCGCGCTCAGCGTGCCCGCCACAATCACAGGAGACGATCCAGGCATCGATCCTCGGGGAAGGGGGGCGGAAGCATACCGATTGGACCGCTTCCGTGTCTGCGAATCCAGCGCCTCGCCTCGGCGTGGGACCACACGAATACATCCAGGCACAGACCACAGCCCGAGCCCCCGCCTCGGTGCCCCGGACCACCGAGGCGGGCCGTCTCAGCGAAGGCCGAGGCGGACGCGCACGCCCGCGCTCCCCACGGGCACCTCGCGGCTCGTCACCCCGCCCAGCGGGACCCGCGCGAACGCCTCCACCCCGAGACCGCTCGTCGCCTCGTAGCGGAGCCCGAGGTCGAGCAGCCGCCCCACCTCCACGCGTCCCGGACTCACCCTTTGCTCCATCTCGAACGGCTCGGCCACAACGATGTCGATCGTCTGCCCATCCGGCGGTCCGTCGGGCGAGGGGTCCAGGACGGTGCGCCGCACGAGGGTCTGCCCCTCGTCGCGGATCGTCTGGGCGAGGTACACCGCGGAGGTCAGACCCGCCGACGCCCGCACCCGTCCGCCCCGCGTCCGCACGAGGTCGACCACCGCACCGAGGGGAACCTCCAGCGCGAGGGTCGTCAGCGCGATCCGGTCGGAGACATCGACGGCATCGGCGCGGCCGGAATCGAGGGCGTTGAGCGCGAAGACGGCCGCCTCCGAGTCGCCGCGGACATCGACCTCGGTGTATGCCGCCGCCAGCCCTCCCGAGAGCGCGAGGCGCGGAGCCACGGTCCACTCCCGCCCGACCCCCAGCACGAGCCCGCCTCCCGTCACGTCGCGCCGTGCCACAGCCGATGCTGCCGACGCGACGACCACGACGCCCGGTCCCGAGGACCGATCCATCGTGGGCCGAGTCATCGCGGGCCGAGTCATCGCGGGCCGAGTCATCGCGGGCAGCCGATCGCTGTCCTCAAGCTCCGCGATTCTCGGCCGGTCACGGGCCTCCCGAATCACCACCGAGGCGGTGGGGGGCCGCGCCTCCACGCTCGGCTCGGGCCATGTGTCCCGGTCCACCGAGTCAACGGACACACCGGGCACCTCCAGGGGCACGCGCTCTGTCGGGGCGTCCACCGAGGCGGACAGGACGCGGGACGGAGCGGAACCGGCGGGGACGCCTCCAGCGGTCGGACCGAGGCGGGCCGCCTCGGTGCCCCGGACCACCGAGGCGGCTGGAGCGGGACGAGATGCTGTGGGCTGGCGTCCCGATGGCGCCGGGACCTCGGCAGGCACCGACAGGGACGGCGCCTCGGCCGACGGGACAGGCCCGGAGGCCACCTGATTGCCCACCGGCCTGTCGGTGAGCATCCAGACCGCGCTGACCGCGAGGAGGAGGACGGCCAGCGCGGCAACGCGGAAACGACGGCGGGACCCTCGTGCGGCCGGTCGGTCGGGGGCATGTGCGGCCCCCTGCCCACCGAGCGCCGCCTGCAACCGCCCGAGGGCCGCCTCGGCCACGGGCTCCTCGTACGCGTCGAAGGTCTCGCGCACGGCCTCAGCGAAGCGTTCGTCGAAGGGGCGAGGATCGGTCATGGCAGGGCACCGATCTGTTGGAGGTACAGCGACCGCAGGCGAGTCTTTGCGCGGGCGAGATTGGAGCGCGAGGCGCTGGTCGCCATCCCGAGGAGGTCGGCGATCTCATCGTGGGAGTACCCCTCCACCTCGTAGAGATTGAACACGGTCCGCTGCGTGTCCGGGAGCTCGCGCAGGAGACCAAGGATCTCGTCAGCTTCCAGCGAACTCGGCGCGTCGGGAGGGACCGAGGTCTCGGGAAGCGCCGCTTCCGAGCGGTCCGCCTCCGACTCGACGATCCGGCGGCGGCTCCGTGCCGCGCGTTGGTGGTCGATGGCGCAGCGGACGAGGATCTGCCGAAACCACGGCCGGAACGGACGGCTCACGTCGAAGGCGCCGAGGGCACCGAACGCTTTGAGAAAGGCGTCATGGGCGACCTCAAGAGCGTCCTCGCGCGAAGGGGCGTAACGGAGGCAAACGGACATGGCAAACGACCAGTGGCGCCGGTAGAGCGCCTCCTGGCTCGGGGCGTGGCCCTGCTGGCAGCGGCGGAGAATCTCCTGCTCGGTCGGCACGCGGCGCCGGTCGGGTGGGGCGGGTAGAAGTAACCGGTCGGGAAGCGCCCGGCAAGGCAGAGCATCGCGCGTGCTAGCTCTCCGCGGTGGGATCGGTGACCTGCCCGATGAAAAGGAGCGTGTTGGTGGTCCGCTCGCGGATGGCGAAGACGAACGGGCGGTCTGCCGCGAAGGAGGGCGGCACCGAGGTCACACCGATTCCTCCGGTCGTGACGGCGGCGGCCTCCGTCCCCTCCTCGTTCACCTCCACGAACGTGTTCTGCTTGACGAAGCTGAGGAACAACGGGGCGTCGTTCATCCGTGAGAGGTCCGCGCGCCCCTCCACGAACGCGTCGCGGATGCCGAGCGCCTGGAGGTGGCTGTTGAGCGCCTGATCGTACGAGAAGGAGAACCGCGGGAGGCGCACCCGGAGGTCGCCAGGGTCTGGAACCGCACCGAGGCGGGTGGTGGCATCGTCCCAGAGCCCGGCGTCGAGTTGGGCGGCGAAGGCGCTGAGCGGAGTCGCGGGGTCGGCTGGGAGGAGAACGACCATGGAGAAGTTCTTCCGGCCGTACGGTAGTTCCACCGCCTGGTACCCGTCGCCGGAGGCGGACCACACCAGGACCGTGGCGGCCATCGTCTGGGCCTGCACAGTGCTTCCGTCAGCGCGCGTGAACGGGGCGGGCGCTGTGTCGTCCTCGTCGAACGGCGTCGACCATGAGCCCTTGAAATAGAGCGCGTTCATGAGGACAAGGACGAGGGTGGGGTCGATCTCTTCGAGCACCGTCGGGATGCGGCCGTTCGTGTTCTCGCTCGCCCACCCATTGATGGTGTCGAGAGCGGAGGCCGCACTGAAGTCCAGCCCTTCCACCCGGGCGTCGTAGCCTGTGCGGAGCACGTCGAGGAACGGCGGCTTGAACGGCGACGTGGCATCGAAGGACTCGCGGTAGAACGCGGCATTGGCGAGAGCGAGTTGGACCTCCTCATCGGCGCGGAGCAGTTGCTCGCGGAGGCTCTGGTAGTCGGCGTTGATCTGGGCGAGGTCCCACCCGGCCGGATAGCCGAGGGCCTGCTGGATCTGGGCGGCGGTTTCGCCGTCGGCCCCGTTGAGGAGCATCGTCAGCGCGACGCTCGCGCTCAACGGGGAGAGCATGAGGTT
>JBCCPW010000128.1:0-8399 GCA_039024735.1 Bacteroidota bacterium | reverse complement strand
CGGCATCCACCTCCGCGACGCCGTCACGGGCCGGGACTACGTGGACCTGTTCACCTTCTACGCCTCCAACCCGCTCGGGATGAACCATCCCGGTCTGGCGGGCGGCAGCACCGAGGCGCAGGCATTCCGCGCTCGGCTCATGGACGCGGCGATCAACAAGGTCGCCAACTCGGACATCTACACGCCGCACTTCGCGCGCTTCATCGAGACGTTCAGCCGCGTCGGCATCCCGGAGGCGATGACCCACGCCTTCTTCGTCTCCGGCGGGGCGCTCGCCATCGAGAACGCCCTCAAGGTGGCCTTCGACTGGAAGGTGCGTAAGAACCTCACGGCCGGCCGCGGCGAACTCGGCACGCGCGTGCTGCACTTCCGTGAGGCGTTTCACGGCCGCAGCGGCTACACCATGTCGATGACCAACACCGACCCCAACAAGGTGCGGTACTTCCCGAAATTCGACTGGCCGCGCATCTCCAACCCCGCCATCCGCTACGGCGACGACGTGGAAGCACGTGAGCACCACGCCATTGCGGAGGCCAAGCAAGCGTTCGCCGATCACCCGCACGACATCGCGGCCATCCTCCTGGAGCCCATCCAGGGCGAGGGCGGTGATAACCACTTCCGACCCGAGTTCTTCCAGGCCCTCCGCACCCTCGCGGACGAGAACGACGCCCTGCTCATCTTCGACGAGGTGCAAACAGGGGTGGGCCTGACGGGCTCCTTTTGGGCGTGGCAGGGCCTCGGCGTGGCGCCCGATGTCATGGCCTTCGGCAAGAAGACCCAGGTCTGCGGCATCCTCGCCGGTCCCCGCATCGACGAGGTGGAGGACAACGTCTTCGAGACCTCCAGCCGCATCAACTCCACGTGGGGGGGCAATCTCGTGGACATGGTCCGCTTCGACCGCATCCTGGAAGTCATCGAGGCGGACGACCTCGTGGAGAATGCCCGCCATCTGGGCAGCTATCTCCTCGCTGAGCTTCGCGCGATGGAGGACGCCTTTGAGGGCGTCACGCATGCCCGAGGCCGTGGCCTCATGTGTGCCTTCGACTTACCGGACACAGAGACACGCAACGCCGTGGTCCGCCGCGCCTACGAGCACGGCGCCGTCGTGCTGGGATGCGGCCCGCGGAGCATCCGCTTCCGCCCCGCGCTGACCATCGACGAGGCCGGGCTGGACGAAGGTCTGGACATCCTCCGCCAGTCCTTGGCAAACGTGCTCGAGGCGTAGGCCCGCTGGCTCCGCCTCGGTACCGAGGCGGCATGAACTCGGGACCTGCGAGCCGCCGCGCGGGTACCGCTGCCATGCGCCACGCCGACCTTCTCGCGCCCCTTCGCGCCCGCCTCGGTGAGCCCCTGCCCGGCTTCGCGGCCCACGCCAAGATGGCCCCCTTCGGGCGGGACGCCGATCCGTCGGTTCTCTCCGTGGAGGGAAAGCGCGCTCGCCGGGCGGCCACGCTCGTGCTGCTCTTCCCCGGAGACGACGGCAGCGCTCACATCGTGCTGACGGCCCGCCAGCCAAGCCTTCGCGCCCACTCCGGCCAGGTCTCATTTCCCGGCGGCAGCCTCGACGCGGACGAAACGCCCGAGCAGGCCGCGCTCCGCGAGGGCTGGGAGGAAATCGGCGTGCCGCCGGAGGCTCCGGACGTGCTGGGGCACCTCTCCCCGCTCTACATCCCGCCGACCCGCTTTTCCGTCTGGCCGGTCGTGGCGAGTTTGGCAGAGCGGCCTAGGTTCACACCCCAGGAGGAGGAAGTGGCCGCCATCTTTGAGGTCCCCATCGCCCGGTTGCTCTCCGAGGACGTGCGGCAACGCACCGTGCGGGTTGCGCGCGAGCCCGGCGTGGAGAGTCGGGAGTTCGAGGTGCCGTACTTCGCGCTGGCGGGGCAAGAAGTCTGGGGCGCGACCGCGATGATGCTGGCCGAGTTCGCCGTCGTCCTGCGCGACGCCGCCGGTCAGCGGTAGAGAATGGACGCAGACGTCGCGACGGTGCGCGGGTCGCTCTCGGTGTACACCACCTCATCCTCCGACGTGAAGGGCGTGCCACCGACGGCAGCTTCGACCTCCACCGTGAGTGTGCACGGCCCGTTGCAGGTCGTCTCGGCGTTGAGCAGGTACACCGAGCCGACACGAGGGCCATTGATCTGGATTCGCTCCGAGAAGGGAATGAACGCGTCCTCCACCCGGACCGGCCCGTCTGGCCCGTCGTACGTGAGGGTGACCGGTCCGTTGGCACCGGTCGCGTTGACGCTGTAGGTGATGCGAAGCGCGTCGCCGCCGAAGAGATCGCAGCCGGACAGGAGAAACGCGAGGGCGAGCGAGGCGAGGAGCGGGCGCATGGAGGACAGGCGGTTGAGAGAAGGTAGCGAGCCACTCCGCAAACGGGCGGTCCGTCCTCTGTACCCCGCCTCGGTGTTTCACGTCGGCACCGAGGCGGACGATGCCACGCCGCTACAGATCGGCAGGCTCCACACGCCACGCGCCGCTCGGCAGCGCATCCACGAACGCACCCGGCGTTCCGGTGGAGTGATAGAACAGCAGGAGGTCCCCATGCTCCGCTGCGTGCGCGATCAGTCGGTCGCGCCACGCCTGCGAAGCCGAGCCGTTCACGTCGTACTTCGCCTCGAACCGGCGGGTCACCTGACTCGGCCCGGCGAGGATGTCGCCCGCAAACACCGCCCGAAGCCCACCGGCTGGACCGTCGGCGAGGAGACGGATGAGTTGGTGCGCGCCCGTGTGTCCACCCGTGATTTCGACCTCGATCTCGTCCGTCACGGCGCCGTCCCCGTCGAGCAGTCGCATCTGGCCTTCGCGCTCCAAGACCTCCGCGACGAGATCTCGCACGCGGGCGCTCTCGTCTCGGTAGCCCTCCGCCTCCAGTTCGGCGCTCTGGAGGACGTACTCGGCGTTTGGGAAGGTCGGGCGATAGCCGGTGTCAGTGGGCGTGATCGCGCCGCCGGCGTGGTCGAAGTGAAGATGCGAAAGGAGCACGCCCGTCACGTCCTCCGGCCGAACGCCGTGCCGCGCGAGGCTCTCCCCGATGACCTCGGTGCCTCGGCCCTCCGCCCATGAGCCGAGGCCCGCGTCCAGCAGGAGCGTCTCGCTGGGGGTGCGGACGAGAAACGGGCAGACGGATACAAAGAGCGACCCCGCCGGGAGCGGATCCCCCTCGGCGTGGGGCACAAAGCGCTTGTCCAGACCGACCGTGAAGCGGCCTTCGGGAAGGGCGTGGATGTCGAGCGCGCCGAACTGCATGAGGCGAGTGCCGGTGGAAGAGCCAGAAGGTGCAGGCTCGCGCATCCGGCCGCACTGCACCGGGGACAGCGTGTGGAAACGCGAGGGGGCCGACCGCCTCGGTGCTGCCGCCTCGGTGCTGCCGCCTCGGTGCTGCCGCCTCGGTGGAACCGCCTCGGTGCGTTCACAGACGGACCGAGGCGGAAGGGCGCGACCGTTCAGCACCCCACCTCCACCATCCCGACGATCGGCAGATGATCCGACGCCTGGCGGCTCGCGGCAGTCTCGTGGGCATGCAGACCCGTCACGCGGGCGCCGCTCGCGTACACACGGTCCAGCGCGAGCACCGGCCGGACGCTCGGCCACGAGGCGGGCCATCGCGCGTTGTGATGGCGCTCGGCGTACGCGTCCAGCCCTCGCGAAGCGGGCGTCTTGCGCCATGCGTTCATGTCACCGAGGAGGACCGTCGGACCACCACCGAGGTGGGGGTGCTGAAGGAGCGCCTGGACCTGTCGGGTGCGGATTCGGTCCACGATGGCGAGGTGTGTCGAGACGATGCGGACGGGCGTCTCCTCGTCGGAGAGACGGACCGCGAGCGCGGCGCGACGCTCGATCCGTGAGAACGTCAGGTCGATGGCTTCGGCCCCCGCGAGAGGCCATCGTGAGAGGACCGCGTTGCCCAGTTCCCCCCGCTTGTGCATCCGCGTGACGACGAACGCGAGGTGCATCCCGAGACCTCGCGCGATCTCGCGAAGTGGGTCATCACCGCCGGTGGGCCGGAGCACCTCTTGAAGCGCCACCACGTCCGCCCCGATCTCGTCCAGCACCGCCCCTACGCGCTCAGGCGCGTACTGACGCCCGCCTCGGACGCCTGCCCATCGGTGGACGTTGTACGTCGCGATCTGAAAGCCACGCCGGAGGAGGCCCGGTGGGGGCGCCTCGGGTGAGGCCGCAAGGTCCGCGAGATACGGGGGGGCGTCGGACATGGGCGCGAGAACGAGCAGCGCAGTGCGGAGGTCCCACCGAGGACCGATGAAGAGGCGCCGAGGACACCTCGCGAGACCCAACGCACGGGCACAGCAGACGCTCTGGGAGGCGTATCCTGCTCTCACTCTCCTCGCTTCCCATGGACCGTCTCCAGTGCAAGGCGTGCGGGTCGTATTCCATGCTTCCCATGGAGGTAGACCCCGGCGACGCCCACAATCTCTCCGTCGAAGACGACGCGGACGCCCGCTTCTTCACCTGCCACGTCTGCGGCGACAACTGGCTCTCCATCCGCCGCACGACAGGCGACGACTGCCAGATCACGTTCGCGCATCAACTCGGCTTGGAGCCGCTTCTCAAGCGCGTGGCCTACATGACGACGCCCGTCGTCCTCACCGAGGCGACAGTGGACCAGTGGGACTACCTCATTGGGGACGAGCCGGTGGACGAGGACGCGTGGCACGACGAGCTGGCTGACCGTCGGCACGTGCTACGCTCGATCTGCTCCAACTGACGCGAGAAGGCGCCTCCGCCTCGGTACCGAGGCGGGGCCGGGGGCACGCGCCTGATTTGTGCGGGAGGCTGGAGAGTCCCGCTTCCGGCCTCGCCCCGCCTCGGTGACGGCATCGACACACACCGAGGCGGGCGTTTCGGTTAGCTGTCCGTGGGCGGGATCCAGCGCAGGACGGTCAGTTGGCCCTGCTGATCGCTGCCGTAGACGTAGCCGCTGGGCGACGGGAGCGTCGCGCCCCAGTTGCCGTCCATCTTGACGTCGTCGTTCCTGTCGTACGTGTCGTGATGCGCCACCTCGACCGGGTTTGCGGGGTCCGAGATGTCCAGCACGTAGAGACCTGCGGTGTAGTGCGAGAGGAAAGCGTACCCTCCGGCGACGTGGACGTTGTGGGCGATCTTGTTCGCGCCGAGCCACTCGCCGAGGAGGACGGGGTTCTCGAGGTCGGAGATGTCCCAAGCCTTGACGGTCTTGTCGGCCGTCTCCTCGGTCGTGAGCATGATCGTGTCGTCCTCGTTGGGCCAGACGTTGTGGACGTAGCCCGCGTCTGGGATCGCAATCTTGGTCAGCAGGACGGGCGAAGACGGATCGGTGGTGTCCCAGACGGAGATGAACGGCTGGCGTCCCTCGGCGACGTAGGCCCGCCCGTCGCGAGCGAACACATCGTGCGAGCCGCCCACGTCGAGCTGGCCCACCACCTCGGGCGCGACCGGGTCGGCGAGCGAGAGAATGACGATGGCGCTCCCGTTCGAGTTGAGCACGTAGGCATGCCCCGTCTCCACATCGATGGAGAGGTTGTGGGACGACACGAGCGCGTCGTCCGGCCCGCGCACCACGGCGACCTCCTCGGCACTCTCGGGAAGGTTCGAGAGGTCGATGACCTGGAGCCCCTCGTTCGGCCCGTACGCCTCGGTCACGACGTAGGCGTAGTCGCCGTACGTCTTGATGTCGCGCCAGTACGAGCGGGCGCGCTCGGTCGGGCCGGGCACCCGCGCGACGACCTCCAGCGACGGCACCGCGACGATGCTGACGCCGTTGAGTTCGCCCATGATGGCGTACTCGGAGCCATCGGGCGCGATGTACGGCCAGACGTCGGTTCCACCCACCTCGGTGGAGTCGTTGACGATGGCAGGCATCGGAACCGTCCCGATGAGTTCGAGGGTCTGGGCGGTGGCGAGAGGCGCGAGGAGGAACGCGGCGAGAAGAACGAGCGGGCGCATGGGAGGCGAAGCGGAAGGACGCTCCCACGATACGAACACCCTCGCGCCATTCCCACCTCGCCCGCCTCGGTCCCGAGGCGAAGAAGCGCCGGACCGAGGCGGAACGGGCGCAAACGAGAACCGCCGCCGTCCCGAAGGACAGCGGCGGCTCAGACGAAGGTGGAAGCGATGGACTAGCTGTCCACGCCCGGCGGGGTCCACTTCAGGACGGTCAGCGTGCCCTCCAGGTCGCTCGCGAAGACGAGGCCGCTCTTCGTCGGCAGGCTCGCGCCCCAGTTGCCGTTGAAGTTAGCGTCGTCGTTCTCCGGGTGCGTGTCGAAGTTGGCGACCTCCACGGGGTTGGTCGGGTCGGAGATGTCCACCATCGAGACACCCGTGGAGTAGTGCGAGATGATGGCGTACTCGCCCTGCACGTGGACGTTGTGCGCGAGGTTGCTGCCGCCGAGCCACTCCGCGACGAGCTCCGGGTTCTCCAGGTCCTCGATGTTCCACACCTTGACGGTCTTGTTGGCGGTCTCTTCCGTCGTCAGGATGTGCAGCCCGTCCTCCGTCGGCCAGACGTTGTGGACGTAGCCCGGATCCGGGAACACCACGGTGCCCATCTCCTCAGGAACGCGGGGGTTGGTCACGTTCCACACAGAGATCTTCGGCGAGCGGCCCTCGGCGACGTAGAGCGTGCCGTCATGGGCGTACACGTCATGGGAATCCGGCACATCGACGGATCCGACCTCGACGGGCAGCATCGGGTTGGAGAGGTCCAGGCCCACGATGGTGGTGCCGTCTGAGTTGAGGACCCAGGCATGCCCGGTCTTCGTGTCGATGGAGAGGTTGTGGCTGGAGACGAGACGATCGTTGACGCCACGCACACTGGTAACGAATTCGGCGGAGTGCGGCAGGTTGCGCAGGTCAATCACCATCAGGCCCTCGCGATTACCGTAGGCCTCGGTGGTGACGTACGCGAAGGAGCCGTACGTCTTGATGTCGCGCCAGTAGAAGAAGGCGCGCTCCGTCGGCCCGTCGATGGTCGCGACGACCTCCAGCGAGGGGGCCGCCACGATGGCGATGCCGTCCAGCGTGCCCATGATGGCGTACTCGGAACCGTCCGGAGCGGTGTAGGCCCAGACATCGGAGCCGCCGACGCGGTCGGGGAACATCTCGTTGTTGTCTTCCCCTGCGCCGGGGCGCTCTTTGGACGGAAGCTCGACGGTGCCGATCAGGTCCAGCGTTTGAGCGCTGGCAGTCGGCGCCACGAGCGCGACGAGGAGGAACGCAGTAAGGAAACGGAGCATGGCGGTGGGGGTGCGAGGTGAACGGGAAAGGTAGTGTGAACCGGCGGGAAGAACGAGAGGGTTCACGGCCTCGTGCGCTGGATGCGGCCTCAGAGGGCCCCGCGCGCACCGGAGACGGTCTTTGCTCCCGCTCCACACGCCGCCGTTGCCCTCGGCTTCGTGAGGCCCCTACCTTCGGATTCGCCTGCCGAGGGCTCGGCTTCGGGCCCCGGCGGCCTGACTCCGTAGCTCAGTTGGCAGAGCAGCTGGCTTTTAACCAGCGGGTCGTAGGTTCGAGCCCTACCGGAGTCACTCGGCCTTGACGCGCCCGCTCGTTGGAGCCTCGTTCTCTACAGTCGTCCTCGTGACGAGCCCTGCCCGGGTGGTGAAATTGGTAGACACGCCATCTTGAGGGGGTGGTGCGGGCAACCGCGTGCTGGTTCGAGTCCAGTCCCGGGCACAACGGAGAGCCCCCGAATCGTTGATTCCAGCGATACGGGGGCTTTTTCGTGAGTCCCAAAATCGCACTGTAGGCTGAGATGTAGGCGGCGTCTCGCATCAGCTTCCCGTCAGGCCAAGCGCCGTCTCGATGCCCGAGGCGTGATCGGCGCTCATCGTCGGCTGGTGTTTCTGATACCGGCGCGTCATCGCCACGTCCCCGTGCCCGAGGACGCGCTGTGCGACCGTGAGGGGGACCCCGGCCCGCTCCGCCGCGATGGCCGTCTGTGCTCTCAGGTCCTTCAACCGGAGCGACGGTAGCCCCGCGAGAGCCCTCGCACGCCGCCACCGATGATCGACCTGGGCGTACGAGAGACTGAACACCTGGGCTTCCGGCGCCTTCCCCACGACGAACGGCAGGAGCACCCGGCAGAGGCCGTCCGTGAGGGGCACCGTCCGCGTGCGATTCTTGGTTTTGCGGTCCAGTAGCAGCATCTCCCCCGAGTAGACGTCCGCCTCGGCGTCGCTCTCGGCGTAGATGCGGATCTGCCCGACCGTGAGGCCGGGCGCGGGGCGCTCCGTGTTGCCGGTCGCGCCCGCGAACACCACGCCTCGGTCGGCGGAGGTCTGGAGCATGAGCCGCACCGCCGCTCCCAGCTCGTCGAAGCCGAGCCGTGGGTGTTGTCCGTGGAGAGTGGTGCAGGCGGAGAGGAGGCGCGTCACGTCGTCGCCGGTCAGGGCCACCTCGCG